>CAXNGR010000505.1:0-4103 GCA_964201265.1 Verrucomicrobiaceae bacterium | reverse complement strand
CCCTTGCCTTCCGCCAGACCGCGTTGCAGCCCCAGCAGCCAGGTCTGACGCGCGTGCGAGGGCCGCTGGTTCAGCAGCAGTTGAATCGAGCGGTCGAGATGAAAGCTCGCACCTACCAGCTTCGCCAGTTCACGGTAGAGCAGCGCTTTTTGGGAGAGTTTCATCATCTGTGGCAAAGTAACCCTGACGCGACATCTACGGCGAGCACAAAATCATCCCCGTCTGTTTGCGCCGCATGACGGAACTCTTGCTTAGCGCTTCCTCCTCGACGTTTATCCACCGATGCCTCCGCTCACTGAAAAAGAAGTCCGCATCCCCGACCAGCGCTGGATGAACCAAGCGCTCGAACAAGCGCAACGTGGTATCGGCCTGACGAGTCCAAACCCAACCGTGGGAGCTGTCATCGTGGCGCAGGGAAAGGTCATCGGGCAGGGCTATCATCGCAAAGCTGGCGAGGCGCATGCCGAGGTGGAAGCGATCCGTGATGCCCGGCAGTCCAATTCAGAGCTGCTGCCAGGAGCGACGATTTATGTCACGCTCGAACCCTGCTGCACGCACGGTCGCACACCGCCCTGCACAGAAGCTATCAAGGCCGCAGGCATCCAACGCGTCGTCTATGGCGCGAACGATCCCAATCCGCAGCACGCCGGGCGCTGCCGCGAGATTTTTCTGCTCGCCGGCATCGAAGTGACCGCAGGCGTGCTGGAAGCGGAATGCGAGCAGCTCATCCGCCCCTTCTCCAAATGGATCACCACCGGCATGCCCTATGTCATCGCCAAGGCAGGACAGAGCCTTGATGGCCGCATCACGCGGCCTGCGGGTGAAAGCCAGTGGATCACCAATGATGCCGCGCGCGCTCATGGACGCCGACTGCGCATGCGCGTGGACGCCATCATCGTTGGCGCGGAAACCATCCGCCAAGACAACCCGCAGCTCACTTTGCGGGATGGCAGCGCAGGCAGTGGCAAATTGCAGCCCTGGCGCGTCGTCCTCACCCGCAGCGGCGAGATTCCACCGCACTCCCACATCCTCACGGACGAGTACAAGGACCGTACGCTCATCATGCACGGCCAGGATCTGCCAGAGGTGCTCAAAGACCTGGCCAAACGCGGCGTCCTGTCCGTTCTCATCGAAGGCGGCGGCATCCTCCTCGGCCAAGCCTTCCGTGAACACCTCGTGGACGAGGTTTATTGGTACATCGCCCCCCGCATCTGCGGCGGAGGCACTCCTTCCCTGGCCGGACCTGCGCTTCAGCAGTCCATCGAGCTCGAAAACGTCACCCTTCACCCCATGGGCGACAATGTGATGATGCACGGCTTTCCAGCATGGCAGAGCTAGCCGGACTGACGCAAAGCCTCGCCTTGCCAGCGCATGCGAGAGCGTTCATATCCCGGCCTCAGTGAACATAGTCGATCTCATCTTTGCACGCAGCACCGCCGCGCATCCCGCCGTCGTCAGCCCGGAACTCCAGCTCACGTTTGGCGAGCTTCAGGCTCGCATGAACGCATGCGCGGAGCGCTTGAGCGCTGATCCGGCTTGGCCGAGGAAAAATCGTCCGCGCATCGGTCTCGATGCGCCAAGCGGCGCGGACTACATCGTTGTGGCGCTGGCGATCTTGAAGCAAAACGCGTGCTTTGTGCCGATCCCGGCCGAGCTGACGGCCAGCGAGCGTGCGCAACTCGCGAAATCAACCGCGCTGGACGCCATCGTGTTTGCCAAGAGCGCGGAAGACTGGCGCATCAAGCCGGTGGCGCATGATTCGCCGCCTGCGTTTGATGAATCGGCCCTCGAAGCGCTGAATCCGGCCTTCATTCGCTTCAGCAGCGGCACAACGGGTGCATCGAAGGGCATCGTGATCTCGCACGAGACGCTGCTAGGCCGCATCACGGCGGCGAACGAGGGTTTACGCATCGGGCCGCAGGATCGCGTGCTGTGGGTGCTGCCGATGGCGCATCACTTCGCCGTCTCGATCATCCTTTACCTATACCACGGTGCCACGACGATCCTCGCGCCCGCCAGTGATCCGAAGGTGATGCTCGCGATGATGCGCGAGCATTGCGCGACGGTGATGTATGGCTCGCCGTATCACTACACGATGCTCTCCGGCCAGCCGGACGCGGCATCGCTCGGTTCGCTGCGTCTCGCGGTTTCCACGGCGTTCGCTTTGACGAATGAAGTGGCCGAACTTTTCGCGAGCAAAACCGGGCTGCATCTCACGCAGGGCATGGGCATCATTGAAGCGGGTCTTCCCATCTTGAATCTGGAGCATTCGAAGGACAAACCGACCTCGATTGGCAAGCCTCAGCCCGCTTTTGAAGTCAAACTGGACGATGGAGAGCTGATGCTGCGCGGTCCGGGCATTTTTGATGCCTATCTGACGCCGTGGCAGCCGCGTGAGGCCGTTTTGCGCGATGGGTGGTTCGCGACCGGCGACATCGCGGAGATGGATCACGACGGCTGTCTTTACCTGCGTGGCCGGGTGCGCAGTGTGGTCAATGTGGGAGGTCTGAAGTGTTTCCCTGAGGAGGTAGAGGCGGTTCTTTGCAGTCATCCTGGAGTGAAAGCCGCCCGCGTTTCCGGTCGTGCGCATCCGGCGCTGGGAGCGATGCCTTCGGCGGAAATCATCCCGCAAAATGCCGAAGCGCCGCCCCCCATGATTGAGTTGAGAAAACTTTGTCAGGAGCGGCTCTCCGCCTACAAGGTGCCATTGTTCTACACCTTTGTTTCCGAGCTTCCACTGACCCCCAGCGGCAAGCTCCGCCGCTACTGAAACCCATGAACCGTCCTCCACGCATCGCCATCCTCGGCGCTGGGCCTGCGGGCTGCGCCCTAGCAGCGCTGCTCGCCCGCCAGGGCATCCAGCCAATCGTTTATGATGATGAAAAACGACCTTCCTTGCTTGTCGGCGAGTCCATGATTCCGGCCATCGTGGCGATCATCCAGCGCCTGGGCATTGAAGACCGAGTGGCGGCCATCGCGCAGCGCAAGCCGGGAGCCAGCTTCATTCATCATCGCGGCACGCAGATGCACTTCAATTTCAAGACCGTCGAAGGCCGTATGCCGCCCTACGCCTACAACATCCCGCGCCCTGCGTTTGATGATGTGCTCAAAGATTATGCCAAGGAACTGGGCGTGCCCTTTGTGAAGCACCGCGCCGGACTCGTGGCGCATCCGGGCGGCAAACCGGAGCTAGAACTCGATGCGGCAGCGCTTGAGGCGGGCGGCTATCACAACGGTGCCAAACCGGATCTCATCGTCGATTGCAGTGGGCGCTCACGCACCTCGGCCAAACGGCTGGGCATCGGGGCTGAGACGGGTCCGCGCCGCGACACGGCGCACTTCGCGCACTTCACCGGCATTGAGCATCCGTATGAGCCGGGACAGATCGCGATCACTTATCATCCCTGGGGCTGGAGCTGGCGCATTCCGCTGCCAGACCGGCTCTCCTTCGGCATTGTGATGAATCCCAAATCGCTACCTGAGTTCGGTGCGACCGCCGAAGCACGGCTCGACAAGGTGCTGGCGACGGATGGTATCATCTCGCCCTTTGCGCAGAAACGCCAGCGTGTGACCGACGTGTACACCTACACCAACTACCAGCTCATTTCCGACCGTGCACATGGTCCGGGATGGGTGGCGGCAGGCGATGCGTTTGGGTTTGTCGATCCGATGCTCTCCCCCGGTGTTTTTCTGGCCCTGGATGCTGCCGAAACCCTGGGAGCGATGTTTGCGAAGCACGGCGAGAAGCTCCTCGACTCACCGGAGCGACTGATGAAGGAACTCGGCCTCTATGAGAAGCGCCAACGTGCCTGGCACACCGCGTGGCATGAGCTGATCGAGTATTTCTATGATGGCCGCGTCGTGGCCTTCTATGAGCGTGGCATGCAGTTGAAGACGGACCATCCCGGCTGGTTCAGCAACACGATGGAGCGCATCACCTCGCGCATCGTTGCATTCATGGCGACCGGTGCCTCGACACAATCACAACTGAGCCGTGGCTACCTGCGTCATTGCGCCAAATGGCTGCTCAATGAAGACCGAACCCGTGAGCTGGCGCTGCCCTAACCCCTGTTTCTGATGTTTGCGCGCCTGCTTGCCTCCCC
>CAXNGR010000504.1:0-4111 GCA_964201265.1 Verrucomicrobiaceae bacterium | reverse complement strand
ACAAAGACCCGCGCATGGGCTTCATCTCCGGAGCGAAATTCTACGGCGACAAGGTCGCCGCTGGTGGCACGCCGGTGGAAATGAAAGCCTGGGCCGCTCAGCAGTTCAACTTCACCGTCGATACCGTCGTCACCGCCTTCTTCCTCATCGCCGTCGCCGTCATCTTCCTCGGCTGCCTCCGCGAGTGGATCAAGCTCCTCAGTGGATCGAAGAAAGTCGTCCTCAACGAGGATCCCTATGTGGCGCTGCCTGAAGGCGCGTGAAAAAATGAATGACGTTCAATGCCAGAGGTGCTGAGAGTTCATGGCTATCGATTTTTCTTCTTCAGCAGAGAGGGAAATGAACCTCCCCACATCCACGTTGAGCAAGCGGAGCGATATGCCAAGTTCTGGTTGCAGCCCATTCAGTTGTCCGATTCGAGGGGCTTTCGCAGCTCTGAGTTGAGAACGCTGCACAATCTCATTGTGGAACACCGAACCGACTTTATCGTTGCCTGGAATGAGCACTTTGGTCTCTAAAACGCCAGCCCGCATCACTGCCGACGCGGTGGATGTCGAAGTCACGGACGATGAAATCATCGTTGGACTCGCGGATGGCAGGCGTGTCTCCGCTCCTTTGGAGTGGTATCCACGTCTGCTGGCAGCTTCTCCTGCCCAGAGGGTCAACTGGCGTCTGATTGGCCGTGGCGTTGGCATTCATTGGGAGGAGATCGACGAGGATGTTTCCGTTCGCAGCCTTTTGGCTGGCTCTTGAGGCTTGCTCCAATTGGCGTAGTCCGTAGCAGAAGACGTGAGTCTTCCGCCGCGAGCGTCCACACAGCCTACCTCGATCCTGAACGGCGTGCTGACGCCCGCCGCTACCGTGTGTGGCCTGTCGGAAGGCATGTAACTCTGCCTACTTCAGCCACTTCGACACAGCCTCATTGTGGAGCTTCCGTTGCTCTTCTTCGTCAGTGAAGCTTAACAGCATCATGGAATGCTCACACACCTGCTGCTTTTCAGACATGGGTGCATGCAGATAACATTGGTGCATGGTTTGAAGTTCGAGCCAGTTGCCCGGTAGTGTTCCTGCGTGCCATGAAAACCAAATTGGCCCCGAGGTAACTTGAGTCCATTTCTGTTTGGATCGTAGGCCGAGCTTTCCTTGCGCCCAACGTGAAGTCTCCGTCTCCTCGTGAAAATAGGGGCTGATGCGCCATCCAGCCCAACTGACGAAATTACGAAGGGAGGATGTTTCCGCTTCGATCTCAGTTTGGCGTCCAAGCGGAAAAAACAGGGCGCTCGCCAGGAGAAGAAGCTTGGTGTGGCGTTTCATGCGGAAACTTACTCGTCTGGAAATTGCTTTGGCAAACGACATGTTTTTTCAGATTGGAAATGCCTGCGTTTTTATCGCGTTCTTTCCGCCTCATGCGCACCTCCCTCGTCCTCCTTCTCTCGACCTCGCTCCTCACCGCCGCCGACTGGCCTGAATTCCGCGGCTCCAATGCCCAAGGTCAGTCGGAAGCCACGAATCTGCCGCTGACCTGGAGTCCGACGGCGGGCATCGCTTGGAAGGCTCCGTTGTCGGGCATCGGCTGGTCTTCACCGGTGGTGATCGGTGATCGCATCTTCCTCACCTCCGCGCTGCCGGTCGGTGGCGTGGAAGATCCCAAAGCCAACCGCTCGCTGCATGCGCTGGCGCTCGACGCGGCCACGGGGAAGCCGGTGTGGGATGTGGAGGTCTTCACCGCCACCTCGCCGCGCATGCACCGCAAAAACAGCCACGCCAGCCCGACGCCGGTCTTTGAAAATGGCAGGCTCTACGTCCACTTCGGCCATCTCGGCACCGCCTGCCTCGACGCGGCGACGGGAAAGCCCGTCTGGGCCACACAGGAGTACGCGTATTCGCCAGTGCATGGCGCTGGCAGCAGCCCGGTGCTGTTTGAAGACATGCTCATCTTCTCCGCCGACGCCGAAACGGAGCCCAAGGTCATCGCGATCGACAAAGCCACCGGCAAACAACGCTGGGCCTTCGCCCGGCAGTCGGATGCGAAAAAGAAGTTCTCCTTCTGCACGCCGCTCATCATCGACGTGAACGGCCAGAAGCAGCTCATCAGCCCAGGCAGCGGCGTGGTGAACGCGCTCAATCCGAAGACCGGCGAAGAAATCTGGCGCTGCTATTACGATCAGGGCTACAGCGTCGTCCCGCGCCCGGTTTATGCGCATGGCATGGTCTTTGTCTCAAGCAGCTACGACAAGCCGGTGCTCCTGGCCATCAAGGTGGACGGCAAAGGCGATGTCACAGGCACGCACGTCGCCTGGACCATCGACAAAGCCGTGCCGCACAATCCCAGCATGGCGGTGATCGGCGATGAACTGTATTTCGTGGCCGACAACGGCATCCTGACCTGCGCCGACGCCAAAACCGGCCAGATCCACTACTCTGAGCGTTGCACTGGCCCCATCTCCGCCTCCTTGATGGTCGCCGATGGCAAACTCTACCTCCAGGACGAAAAAGGTCTCGGAGTCGTCGTGAAACCCGGCAAGACCTTCCAAATCCTTGCTCAAAACAATCTCGATGAGCGCTCCCTCGCCTCTTACGCCGTCATCGGCTCCGATTTGCTGATCCGCACCGAGGGGAATCTGTACCGCATCAAAAAATAGACCGGCTTGGAAGTCTTCTGGATTCCTTGGGCGATCTTTTTGTGGCTGCAAGTTGGTGTCTGCGTGCGCGTTTCACCGCGCATGAAGCTCCTTCTGCTCGCGCTCGCCATCTTCACGTTCCTTCCGGCCACTCAGGCTGCCGACGCACCGCGTCCGAACATCCTGTTCATCATCTTTGACGACTGGGGCTGGCAGCATGCGGGAGCTTATGGCTGTGACTGGGTCAAGACGCCGAACTTCGACCGCGTGGCGAAGGAGGGCGTGTTGTTCAAGAATGCCTTCACCTCCAATCCGAAGTGCAGTCCATGTCGAGCGACGATTTTGACCGGCCGCAACTCCTGGCAGCTTGAGGAGGCCGTCTGCCACGGCGGCATCTTCCCGCCGAAATTCGCGGTGTATCCTGATTTGATCGAAAAAGGCGGCTACGACATCGGTTTGACCGGCAAAGGCTGGGGGCCGGGCGATTTCAAGCTCAATGGCCGCACGCGCAATCCTGCCGGGCCGAGCTTTGATGAGGTGAAAGCAACACCGCCCGCCACCGGCATCGGCAAGAACGATTACACGGCCAACTTCGCCAAATTCCTCGACCAGCGCGATGCGAAGAAGCCTTTCTGCTTCTGGATGGGCTTCCAGGAGCCACACCGTAGCTACGAACTCAACTCCGGCGTGCGCCTCGGCAAGAAATTGAGTGATGTGAAGGTGCCGGGTTATTTCCCCGACAACGAGACTGTGCGAGGCGACCTCGCCGACTATGCCATCGAAGTCGAGTATGCCGACGCCTACATTGGCCGAGCGATGGACATGCTGGAGAAGCAGGGATTGCTTGAAGACACGCTGATCATCGTCACCTCTGACCACGGCATGCCGTTTCCACGCGTGAAAGGCCAGATTTATGAAGACGGTTATCATCTGCCACTGGCGATGCGTTGGGGGAAGGGGATCAAGCCAGGCCGCGTCGTTGAGGATTTCATCAACGTCCGCGATCTCGCGCCGACTTATCTCGAACTGGCCGGATTGCCCGTTCACGAGCAGATGAGCGGCAAAAGCCTCGCGAACATCCTGCGCAGTGAAAAAAGCGGCTTCATTGAAGATCGCAAAATCATGCTCGCTGGCAAAGAGCGGCACGACATCGGTCGTCCGAACGACTGGGGCTATCCTGTGCGCGCCATCCGCACGCCGGAATTTTTCTACAGCCACAACTACCACCCCGAGCGCTGGCCTGCCTGCAATCCCGAAACCGGCTATCGCAACTGCGACGACGGACCGACCAAAGCGTGGATCGTCGAGAACAAGGGTCCGTTCTACGATCTCGCGTTCGCTTACCGGGCTGAGGAGGAGCTGTTTGACATCGCCAATGATCCCGAATGTCTGAAAAACCTCGCCACTGATCCCAAGTTCGCCGCCACCAAGAAGGAACTGCGTGAAAAGATGGAAGCCATGCTCAAGGAGGAGAAAGATCCCCGCGTTCT
>CAXNGR010000503.1:0-4118 GCA_964201265.1 Verrucomicrobiaceae bacterium | reverse complement strand
CCTCGGGCGGGCTGTCGTCGTCGAATTCGAGTCTGCCACCGTTGTTTTTCAGCGCTTCGAGAATGCGATCTGTCAGCGACGCAACACGCTGATAACCGGATGCGTCGAGGCTGAGGTCGATCTTCCCGCTGGGATAAACCGCGCTCACGAAACCATTGAGCTGCTGCCCCACCTGCAACGGCGCACCGACATTCGAGTGGTAGAGCAGCCCGACATGCGTGCCCTCGACAATCGCGTTGTAGCCGAGCGGTGTGCGGGCGGTGATGAGCAGCGCCACCGGCTGCGCAGGCTTGAAGGGCGGTCGTTGGCGGCTCAGATGCCGGTTCAGCCGCGTGGTGGCGATGATGCGGTCCGTTTTTTCATCCAGCAAGATATAGGCAACGACCTTGTCTCCCACCCGGACCGGGTCCGCCTGCTCACGAAACGGCAGTAGCAGATCCTTGAGCAGTCCCCAGTTCAAAAACGCCCCAATGTTGCGGTTCACACTCACCACTTCCAGCGTCGCGAACTCGCCCACAGTGGCAAACGGTTGCTCCGTCGTAGCCACCAGCCGGTCTTCCGAGTCACGGCAGATGAACACATTGAGAGCATCGCCCAGACTCGTGCCCTTCGGAATGTAGCGGTTCGGAAGCAGAATCTCACCATGCTCGCCACCATCCAGATAAATGCCATGCGGCGTGCTGTGAAGGACGGTGAGGGAGTTGCGTTTGCCGATCTGGGCCATGAACCCAGACTAGACGCAGAGCTGGAGCAATCCAGCAGCTACTTCACCTTCACCACGACCATTTTCTCCGCATCGCGGGCGTAGAACAGGCCGTTGGCGAAAGCAGCGTGGCTGCGGTGACCGGCGCGGGTGATCTGGCTGCTGCGGAGGAGCTGGAATTTTTCGGGCGTGGCCTGGATGATCCAAAGTTCCCCTGATTCGGTATGAAGGAGCAGTTTGTCGCCAACGACGATCAAGGTGCCGCCCTGGAGGCGATCCGGCGCTTCCCAGGCGACTTTGCCATCAGCCACGGAAATGCAGCGCAGCGTCATGCCGCTCTCCTGGCGGCCATGCAGGCCATAGACGTGTCCGGCGTGATAAACGGGCGTGGTGTAATGACAGTCGAGCGCATCGGCCTTCTTCCATAGATTGACCAGTTTGTGTTCCGCCTTCTTCCACTGCCACAAGGCGACTCCGACATCGTAGGCAGCAGAGAAAAGCAGTTTGCCATCGCCGCAGGCCACGGGAGCGGCGGCGTTGACGGAGGCGTCGATCTCGGCGCGGAAGAATTCATCAGCGAGCACCTTGCCATCACTGTTTTGCGTCAAAACGATGCCGCTGCGGGTGAAGAAGGCACTGACGCCGGTGTCTTCGGGGATCAAAATCGGCGATGAATAACCCGCCTCATGATCCGTGGCCTGCCAGACAGGCTTTCCGCTCTGCAAGTCGAGCGCGATGATGCCCGCGCCACCTTTGCCGCCGACATTGAGCAGCACTTTCCCTTCGGTGACGAGCGGTGAGCAGGCGCGGCCGAAGTAACCCTGCGGTGATTCGAGTTCGGCGACGGTGTCGTAGTCCCAGAGCAGCTTGCCTGTTTCAAAATCGAGCGCCTGCACGATGCCCTCCGGCCCATGCGTGATGACTTTGCCCTCGGCGATGGAGGGCACGGCACGCGGGCCGTTGTCCATGCCAAAACTGTCGCGATAGGTGGCGGGGTAGGCCTGTTTCCAGATCGCTTTCCCATCGGTGGCGTCGAGCGCCTCGGTGACCATGTCGGCCCCCTGGCGATGAAACACGATCACACGCCGCTTGGAGACCACCGGCCCGGCATGGCCGCTGCCGAGTGGGTGATTCCAGAGAATTTCCGGCTCAGAGCTGCCAGTGATCACGGATTCATCCTGAGCGGTGGCGTCGCGCTCTGGGCCGAGAAATTGCGGCCAGTCGCCCGCATGAAGCGAAATGGATGCGCAGAGAATAAAAAGAAGCGTGCGCATGGGAAATTGAAGAGGGATCAACTGACGAGCGAGAGATTGGGATCGACATCGGCCTCCAAAGGCGAGGAGTGGCCGGTGTTGTAACGCTGAACGGCAGCGAAAGCGATCATGCCAGCATTGTCGGTGCAAAGATCTGGCCGTGCGAGCAGCAGTAGCAGCCCCTCTTTGGTACAACGGGCGGTCAAAGCAGCCCTCAGGCCGCGGTTGCAGCTCACCCCACCGCTGACGGTGACGAGTGCCTCGCGGCTGCGTCTCGCAGCGAGCACGAGCTTTTCGACGAGCACCTCAATGATGGCCGTCTGCACGCTGGCGCAGACATTAGCGAGCGTCTGCTCGTTTTTCAGATCAAGCTTCGGCAATTCGTAGAGCACGGCGGTTTTCAATCCGCTGAAGCTGAACTCCAGGCTGGAGCCGTCCAGGAAGCTGCGTGGAAAAGCGAATGCGGCAGGATCCCCACGAGTCGCGAGCTTGTCGATCTCCGGGCCACCGGGATAAGGCAAGCCAAGCATTTTCGCGACCTTGTCAAAGGCCTCGCCCGCCGCGTCATCACGGGTGCGACCGAGCAGCTCATAGCGGCCGACTTCATGCACTCGAACGAGCATCGTGTGCCCCCCACTCACGATCAGTGCCACGCAGGGCCTCACCGGACCGTTTTCATTCATGAAAGGAGACAGCAGATGCCCCTCCATGTGGTTCACCGCGAGGAATGGCTTGTTTTCCGCGAGGGCGAGCGCCTTGGCCATGGAGGTGCCGATCAGCAACGAGCTCACCAGCCCTGGTCCGCTGGTGGCGGCAAATGCGGTCACATCTCCCAGTTTTTTCCCTGCATCTGCCAGCACCTGCGCCACCAGCGGTCGGACATGGAGAATGTGGTTTCTCGAAGCCACCTCCGGCACCACCCCCCCATATTGACGGTGAATCTCGATCTGCGAGGCGATGCGGCTGGCGATCAAAGCCCCGTCCAGCGTACAGAGAGCGGCGGCGGTCTCATCGCAGGAGGATTCAAGAGCGAGGAGGCAAGGCTGCGCGCTGGAAGTTGTAGGCTGGAGACTAGACATCGGAAGGTGGGGGACTGCTGCCATCCAGGATCAAGCATCCGGCATCCAGCATCTAGTAAAAAAGAAGCCGCCGTCCCCCGGTTGGGTGGGGAACGGCGGCGCGAACTTTAATTCCTGTTTAGCTTAGTGCTTGTGACCTTCTTTGCAGCAGGCCGATTTGCTGTCTTTCGAGCAGCAGGCGGCAGCAGCCTTGGAGTCACAGGTAGCACAGGCCTTCTTCGTAGCGCAGGATGCGAGGAGCATCATGGAGGCTGCGAGAACAACAGTGGCAGAACGAATCATAAATTGATCTGAGGTGGGTTGGGTAACCCCGCCGCGCGAGGCGGCGGATCAAATTACTTCGTGACCACTGGTGGTGGTGGTGGCGGAGGAGGAGTCTGCTGGCAGGAGCTAAGGACGGCGGAAGCCGCGATGAGGGTGAGGATAGCGATTTTCATGTGTGTGTGTGGGTGTTAACCAGTTTGTTAAGTGCCCATCCACCAGATTCCTGGCAGCGGGATTTTCGAGAGTAACGACAAGTTCTACTTTTGCAAACAGCCAAATCAATTCTCTGCGAAAACACACAAACAAGGCACTAAATTGGGAAAACTTCGAGATTGCCAGAAGTTCAGATGCCCAAATCAGCCGTAGGGGCCGCTCGCCCCAAGGCCGTATGCCGAGCCGACGACTTCACCCTCCGCCTCCTCAAAAAAGATGCGCAGCGGGCGGCAACACACCTCGCAGTCATAATCCACATCACACGGGATCTCGTTAAAGTGCGGTGCAGGCACTTCAAACTCTTGATAGCAGCTTGGACAGGTGACGGGCGTGGTGGACATGGCTGAGGTGAAACGCCCAGACCCAGGCGAGACGCGCATTTTTCTCGCTTCATGACAGTGCTTCCCGTGCAGCAGGGCGTGCGCGTTTTCCACTCCGGCGTGGGAGGTGTCCGGCAGATGTGACGATGATGAAGCTGACCGCAAATGCGAAATCGCATTGCCCTGGGAAGCGGGATAGGCTCTAAATGGGCGCTCCCCAACCCGCCGCATGTCTGAATCCGCCGCCGCAGCCCCGCCTACCACGCCCAGCCGGCGTCGCGTCTTT
>CAXNGR010000502.1:0-4120 GCA_964201265.1 Verrucomicrobiaceae bacterium | reverse complement strand
GCGGTCATGCTGCGCTCGCCACCGGAGAGGAGGCTGATGGTTTGCAGCTTCTTGCCCGGCGGTTTGGCGATGATTTCGATGCCGGACTCCAGCGGATCGCCCTCGTCCACGAGCATGAGGTCGGCCTTGGCCTGCGCGCCAAACAGCTCGCGGAAGTTGTCGTGGAAGTAGCCGCGCACCTGCGTGAACGTCTCGACGAACATGGTCTTCGTGGTCTCGTTGATCTTCGCGATGACCTGAAGCAGTTCGTCCTTGGATTTGACGTGGTCGTTGTGCTGCGTGTCGAGGAAGTTGTGACGCTCTTCGAGTTCTTCGAACTCCTGGATGGCGTCGAGATTGACGGGACCGATGCCTTCGAGCTTCTGGCGCAGTTCATAGACGACTTCCATGACAAAAGCCCAGTCCGGCTCGGCTTCCTGGCCGGGGATGACGACATCGTCGATGTCCACCTCGTCATCGCGATTGGAGACAGCGGGAATGACTCGCTCCTGCGGCTCTTCGGCGGTGTCCGAAGCTTCTGAGGCCGTTTCAGCTTCCACGGAGGCTTCAGTGGAGTCGTTGTTCTCAGCAGCATTCGCTGCCGTCTTCTTCCCACGGCTGCGGTTCTTCTTCTGCTCCTCAATGGTGACCATGAGGACATGGTAATCTGGCTCGAAGGCGTCGATGTGGAAGCTGTAGCGTTCTTGAACCTGATTGATGAGGTTTTCGAGGCGGAGATCGACGCGCGTCAGGGCGACTTCAGCGCGGTTGCGGGATTCGTTCAGGCCGTTGAAGCTCTGGCGAAGCTGCGTTAGCTGGGTTTCGAGCTGGCTGACTTGCTCAAACAATCCGGCGCGTTCCTCGGTCTTGGACTGCAAGTGTTCCTCGATGGCGGCGATGGCACCACGTTGCGACTCGACCTGCTCCTGGAAGCGGGCGTTTTCAGCATCGCTCTGCTGGATGCGGACACGCCAAGTGTTGATTTCTTCGGCGAAGCGATTCATGCCGGCCTGCAGTTCCTGCAAACGCACGCCGAGCGGAGCCTTCTGACGTTCGATGGAATGTAATGCGCTCTGCTCAAGAGCGAGTGCTGTGCGGAGTTCGTTGAGACGCTCGCTGGATTCGAGTTCGCGACGGAGGAAGGACTCCATTTCGAGTTCGAGTTCGCCTTCGCGAATACGGGAGGACTCAAGCTGTTCCTGAGCGATGGCCGCAGCCTCACGGAGTTGCTGAATCTGGCTCTCGGAGCCGCCGATGCGCTCCTGGATTTGATTCTGGTCCCACTCAACGCTTTCAAGCTTTGCGGTGGCCTGCTGAAGCGCGCGCTGGACGACGCTGATCTTACCTTGGAACTGGGAGAAGCCTTCACGCGCACGCTGGCTCTGCTCGCGGAGGGAAACTTCCTCGCGCTGCATGTCTTCGAGCTGGGCACTGACGGTTTTCACCGCGTCTTCCTTCTCCATGAACTGAAGTTCGAGGGCTTCGACCTCGGTGCGGAGCTGGCGCACTTCTGCTTCACGACGCAGCGTGGAGGAGCCTTCTTCCTTGCTGGCACCGCCGTTGATGATGCCGTCGGTGGAGATGAACTCACCGCGCATCGTGGCGATGGCAAGATGCGGCATCTCGCGCTTCAAACGCAGCGCGGTGTGCAGGTCATCGACAATGACGACATTGTGCAGCAAGTGATCAATGAGGCTCTGCACGCCGGTTTTGACGCGCACTTTGTCCGTGGCCCAGGCGATGGCACCGGCGGGCATGAGTTCACGATCCGCCGCACTGCGCAGATTGCAGAAATCATGCGGCACGAGTGAGGCACGCCCCATTTTGTGATCGGTGAGGCGGTCGATAATTTGCGCGGCGAGTTCGCTCTCGGTGAGCAAAACGGCCTGGAGGTGATCTTTGAGAGCGGCTTCGATCGCAGGGATGAAATCGGGATCGACTTCGATGCTGGAGGCGAGCAGGCCGCGCACGCCGGTGGAATAGACATCCGGGTTATCGAGGCCGCTGAGGACGCTCTGCGTTCCAGAGGAGAGGCCTTCTCCTTTTTGGAGCAGTTGTTCGAGGATTTCGAGGCGTGACTTGCGTTGGGTGAGGTTGCGCTGGAGCTCGTTGAGTTCGTTGTTCATCGCGTCGCGCTGACGGCGGCGTTCGATGATCTCACGGGCGCAGTCCTTGGCCTTCTCGTCGAGCTGGTTGCGCGTTTCTTCGAGTTCCTGGATGTTGCGTTGCAGTTCGTCGTATTCGATCTGGCTGCTCTCGCGGGCCTGTGCGGCGGTGTGACGATCATGTGCCAGGGATTCATAGCGCTGGCGGTCGGCGGAGATTTGATTGCTCAGGGACTGGGCACGGGCGTCGCTGGCGGCCATCTGGCCTTCAAACTGGCGAATCGACTCGCGGATGGCGCGGCGGTCGCTTTCGAGGCGATTGCGCTCCGGCAGGATGCTCTGATGCACGCTGGCGTGCTCGTTCATCGCGAGCTGCCGCGTCTGAATGTTGTCAGTGATGGCGAGAAGCTGCTCGTCGGCATTGGCGAGATCGCGGCGGGCCTGATCGAGCAGTTCTTCGTTCGCGGCGATCTGCTCCTCGTTCTGGCGGATGCGTCCTTCGAGCTCCTCGCTTCGCTCTTTGTTGAAGCCGATGCGGCCTTCGGCGCTCTGCATCTGCGAGCGGAGTTCCTGCGCTTGCTGACGTGCCTGGCTGATCTGCGATTCGAGCGAGTGGTAGGCTTCGCGTGTTTGCGCGGCCTCGGTTTCGACGGTTTGCAGTTTGCGCTGCAATTCCTCGATCTGGTTCGCCATCACGCGCACCTGGGTCTCGGCTTCGGATTTTTCTCCGCTGAACTCGGTGTATTGCTTGTGCGCGAGATGGGTGTCGAGCAGGCGTGTGTCTTCGAGCAGGGTCTGATAACGGCGCGCCTTGGCCGCCTGACGCTGCAAGGTGCCCATCTGGCGCTTCACTTCGGCGACGATGTCGGCCACACGAAGCAGATTGGCCTCGGTGTATTCGAGTTTGCGCAGCGCTTCCCGCTTCTGCGATTTGAACTTGGTGATGCCGGCGGCTTCTTCGAACACCGTGCGGCGGTCTTCGGGCTTGGAACTCAGAAGCATGTCGATCTGGCCCTGCGCCATGATCGAGTAAGCGGCACGACCGATGCCAGTGCCGGCGATGAGGTCGTGGATGTCCTTGAGTCGGCAGACGGTGTTGTTGAGGCGGTATTCGCTGCGGCCGTCACGGAACACGCGGCGGGTGAGAGCGACCTCATTGAAATCGACGTTCAGCGACTGCTCGCAGTCCGCCATGGTCAGCGTCACTTCGGCAAGGCCCACCGGCTTGCGTTTGTCCGTGCCGTTGAAGATGACATCGGCCATCTCATCGCCACGCAGCGCTTTGGCAGACGTTTCACCGAGCACCCAGCGGATGGCATCGACCACGTTTGACTTGCCGCAGCCGTTCGGGCCGACAATGCCAGTGACGCCTTTGTGAAATTCAAAGTGGGTCTTGTCGGCGAAAGACTTGAAGCCGTGAAGGGTGAGGCTCTTGAGATACATGGCAAGAAGAGGAAAAGGCTGCGGAAAATGAGTGCTGTCGTGGAGTCAACCATTCCACTGGCACTGCCCGCAAGACCGAACCCTTTTTTTCACCCTATCTTGGGCTTTGTTAAGACAACCGTAACAAGATGTGGGATTTTTCAGCTCCCAAAAGCTGTGAATAAACGCGGTGGCTGTGAACAAGTTTCAATACACCGCTTTGCGATGGAAAAGGAAGCTCTCCAGCAGCAGCAGCGCGAGTGCGAGCCAGATCAGACGCTTGGGCCAGGTGCTGAAGGCAGAGGCGGTGATGAGTGGGGCTGCGGGCTGGGCTGAGACGGCAACGTCGTTGGCGAGTTTAGGGAGGTTGGTTTCAGCGTCGGAGATCAAGGCGCAGGCACCGCTACGTTCATCGGTCTCCCAAGCACCGATGCGTTGAAGCGCCAGCAGGCCATTCGCGGGATCGTCGGAGATTTCGATGAAGCTGTCGCCATCCCATGCATGCCATTGCACGAGGCTGCTGGCGTTCAGCATCTCGCCGGTGTGCAGCGTGCGCATGTCGGCGAGGGCGTCGCTGTTTTCGGCGCACCAGTAGAGCGCGTTGCCGAGAATGA
>CAXNGR010000501.1:0-4126 GCA_964201265.1 Verrucomicrobiaceae bacterium | reverse complement strand
TCCACGAACTCAAACTCACGCACCACGCCATCGCCACCGCGCCATTGGCCTGCACCGCCGGAGCCGTGGCGAATCGCGAACTGGCGCAGACGCACCGGGTAGCGCTGCTCGATGATCTCAGGATCGGTGATGGCGGTGTTCGTCATGTGCGTGTGCAGCGCGTGCGCCCCGTCATGGCCGTTGCCAGCGCCGGAACCGCCCGCAATCGTCTCGTAGTAGCCGAAACGACCGCCGCCGAACAAGAAATTGTTCATCGTGCCCTGACTGCATGCTTGCAGGTCCAGCGCCTTGATGAGCGTGTCCACAAGCCGCTGGCTGACCTCGACATTGCCACCGACCACGGCAGGACAGTGCGCTGGATCGTCTGAGAAGACGGGATTGAGGAGTGATGTGGGAAGGATGATCTCGACAGGATCAAGGAGGCCTTCGTTGAGCGGCAGGTCTTCTTGCAGCATTAGCCGCATCACATAAAGCACCGCGCTGCGCACGATGGCGGTGGTGGCGTTCAGATTGCGTGGATGCACGTCGGAGGTGCCAGTGAAGTCGAGGATGAGCTTTCCAGCGGCCTTGCGCATCGAAACCGTGATCTGGGAGCCGTCATCGAGCTTTTCCGTGGCGGAGATCGAATCCGGCAGTCGGTTGATTTGCCCGCGCATGACAGCGGCGGAGTGGTCCAGGATGCTTTGCATCGCCTCTGCCAGCGAATCGCTCTCCAACGCCCGTAAACGCTCCACGCCATGCAGATTGGCCGCGAGTTGGGCATGAAGGTCGGCCAAGTTGTCCGCCAGATTGCGTGTGGGATGCAGTGCTGAGCTTAAAAGCTGGCTGATTTCTTCGAAACATGACGTTCCGCCGCGAATCAGGTGCCGTGGGGAGATGACGACGCCTTCCTGGATCAATCGAGTCGCGTTGGCTGGCATCGAACCAGGCGTGATGCCGCCGATCTCGGCGTGATGCGCCCGATTGGCGATGTAACCGATGAGCGGGCCGTTTGAACCGAATACTGGGGTGATGAGCGTGACATCGGGCAGATGCGATCCGCCAAACGCGGGATGATTCGTGATGATCGTGTCTCCCGGCTGCATCGAAACTGCATTCGCGACTTCCCGTACGCAAACGCCCAGCGCACCCAGATGCACTGGAATGTGCGGGGCGCTGGAAAGCAGGCGTCCTTGCGGATCGAGCAAGGCGCAGGAAAAATCGAGCCGCTCGCGGATGTTCGTGGAAATGGCGGTGCGGCAGAGCAGCGCGCCCATGTCGCTCACGATGGAATGGAAGCGATGTCGCAGTAAATCGCGTGCAAGGGGAGGGGCTGCGACGGGGGATGAGTTGCGCAGGACGTGACCGAAACCTGGAACGTGTTCCACGCTCCAGCCGGGGGTGATGACGATGGTGGAGAAGGCGTCCTGGATGAGCGCGGTTTGAGTAGAAGAAGACGTGAGTTTTCCCTCTGAGCGCACGATGGAAAACTCACGTTTTCCGCTACGCGTGATGGTGCGGATGCTGACGAGTTCAATTTCGCGATTTGCAGGCGGCGGGTAACCGAACATGCGCTCGTAGGCGGTGCGGTAGAGCTGGGGCAGGTCGTGCGGGTTCTTGAACTCGACTTGCAGCGGCGTGTCCTGGCCTTTGAGGCGGAGTTCGGCGATTTGCGTGGTGTTCTCCGATGAATCCAATTCGTCCGGGTGATAGTCGGCCAGCGGGATGCGAAACTCTTTCTCGACGATCTGCTCTGGCACGGCTTCCTGCAATCCCACGGCGCTCAAGATGCCCGCATGCTCAGGAACCAGGATCGTTTGCATGCCGAGAGCCTCGGCGACGGCGCAGGCGTGCTGAGGACCGGCACCGCCAAAGGCCAGCAGCGCGTGATCTGCCGGATCGTAGCCTTCACCGATGGAGATGCGGCGGATAGCGTCAGTCATGTGCTCAATGGCGAGTCGCAGCAGCGCGTGAAGCAGCTCCGTTTCATCCAAAGAGCCGTCGGTTTGCGCGTGGAGTTCACGCAAACGTTGCTGCGCGGCATTCACATCGAGCGGGATCGGGGCTTTCGCGGGATCGAAGCGGCCGAGGAGCAAATTGACGTCGGTGATGGTCAGGGGGCCGCCTTTGCCGTAGCAGGCGGGGCCAGGATTCGATCCGGCGCTCTCCGGGCCGACGGCGAGGCCGTGATGCGTCATGCGGCAGACCGATCCACCGCCTGCGGCGACGGTTTCGAGGGCGATGCAGGGCGCGAGCAGTTTCATGCCCGCCACATCTTGTGAAAAGCGATAGCCGGGTCGTGTGTCGATGCGCGCCACGTCCGTGCTGGTGCCGCCCATGTCGAAGGTGATGATTTTCGTGATGCCCAGCCGCCGCGCCGCATTCGCCGCGCCAATAGCTCCACCCGCAGGGCCGCTGAGCAGCATGTCTTTCGGTCGGATGTCATCCGCCGTTTTCAAACCACCTGCGCTGGTCATGACCTGCATGTCAGGCGAGACCCGGCGAATGCCATTCAGAAACGATTGCACGGGCGCATGCAAATGCGCGTCCGCAACTGTGCTCTGCGTGCGCGGCAGCAGTTTGGCAAAGGCGGCGGTTTGGTGCGAGAGCGTGAGATGCGTGAAGCCGCACGCGCGCAGGATCTCAGCGACGCGCAGTTCGTGCAGCGGATGTGCGTGGCCGTGAAGCAGCGAGACGGCAGCGGTGGTGATGCCTCGGGCGATGCAGTCGAGTGCGGAAGCGCGGACTGCGGCTTCATCGAGTGGTTCGAGTACTTCGCCAGTGACGCTGACGCGTTCAGGTACCTCGCAGGCGATTTCGTGGAAGATCGGACGAGGCTCATGCTTCAGCGCAAAGAGATCGCTGCGGCGCTGGTCGCCGATTTGCAGGAGATCGCCAAAGCCGCGCGTGATGAACAATGCAATGCGCCCGCCTTTGCGCTCCAACAGCGCGTTGGTGGCGCGTGTGGTGGCGATGCGCAGGCTGAGCGGTGGGAAATCTTGGCCTGGAGGAGTATTTGTGAGGATGCGGGCACCGAGCACGGGTGCTTCCTCGCCGGTGGTGAGTTCGAGGAGCGTGCCGGGCTGCCAGGACACAGGCGCGTCGAAGGTGAGAGGATCGTCACCTGTGATGATGCGGTGTGAGGCATCACCGATGGCTTTGATTTGGAAGCCGATGATGAAACCGCTAGGTAATGGCGGGAGGCCGCTCAACCGAGTTGGAAAACTCGGTTTACATTCCCAGACGGCACGCAGGTGGCCGGTGGAGAGGACCTTGCAGCGTGTCTCACGGCCCTGCGGGTCGAGAGCGTGGCAGTCGGTGAAGGTGCCACCCGTGTCGGCTGCGATGCGCCACGTCACGGCTGCTTGGGCTGCTCCTTGGGAGCGTTGAAGTCCATGTCTGGCACCCAGCGCAGTTCCTTGAAGGCATCGTAGTAAGGCTCGCAGGCGGGTCCTTTGAACACGGCCACGCCGCGTTGCACCCATTCGTTGGCTTTGGCTGCGTCACCCAGTTCAAAGGCCATCGCGGACTTGCTGAAGTAGTAGGCGGGAGTGTCGTCCATGAAGGTGAATTGGTCTGCTACGATCTGCTCTGCTTGCTGGCGGTGGCCGAGCTTCAGCTCACAGAGCATGCGTTTGTAGTGAACGAGATGACGGATGACCATCGGCAGCTTCGGGTAGTCAGTGATCATTTTAGAGAACAATTTCAGCGAGGTGTCGAATTCGTGCTTCACGAAATAATACTCGGCGAGATTGAACTTCGGCAGCGGGCTGTCTGGCTGGAGCTGCGCGGCTTTTTCAAACTGCGGTAGCGCGAGTTCAAAGTCGCGACGGCGTGGGGCAAGGTGGATGTCGCCGCGCAGGGCGTAGATGTCGGGCAAGTTCGGCGCGATCTTTTCAGCCTCGTCCAGCTTTTCCAGCGCGTCGGTGTATTGATGCTTCACCCGCAGGTCACGGGCGGCGAGGAGCAGTTTTTTGACCTCGTCAGAAACAGGTGCCGCTGCCGCAGCAGGGGCGGCTGGCTCTTGAGCGAGGGTGGAGGACAAACCGAGCGTGAGGCAGGCGAGCAAAGGTCGAAGGTGCATGGCGGGAGGCTAAAGCGGGTTGGTGAATCAGGCAAGGCGGCTGCGCATCTGGGTTTCCGCGCC
>CAXNGR010000500.1:0-4128 GCA_964201265.1 Verrucomicrobiaceae bacterium | reverse complement strand
GTTGGTTGCCTCACAAGGATTCGAACCTTGAATAACAGATTCAGAATCTGCTGTGTTACCATTACACCATGAGGCAGTGGGTGGCGGGCGCGAAGAATAGAGGTGCCTGCCGTGGTTGCAAGTGTGAGGGTGGATTTTTTCAGCTCTTGCCAGTCAAATCAGCCTTATGGGCCTTTGTTTCAGCAGCAATGACACCGCTCAGGCAGATCAGGGCGATCAGATTCGGGATGGCCATCAGTCCGTTGGCGGCGTCTGAGAAGTCCATCACGGCCGCAGCAGGCTGCACGGAGCCAACGAGCACCATGATGACCCAAAGGACGCGGTAGGGCTTCACCGCCCGGGTTCCCATGAGGTATTCGGCGGCTTTTTCGCCGTAGTAACACCAGCCGAGGATGGAGGAGAAGACGAAGGTCATCAGGCCGAAGAGCAGGAAGATCGGACCGATGGTGTGCAGTTCTTCAAACGCGGCATTGGTCAGCGCCCCCTTGGCGATACCTTCCTTCCAGTGACCGCTGCTGACGATCACCAGCCCAGTGATCGCACAGACCACCACCGTGTCCCAGAAAGTGGCGGTGGAGGACACCATCGCCTGCCGCACCGGATTCCGCGTCTGCGCCGCCGCCGCCACGATGGGGGCGCTGCCCAGACCCGATTCGTTGGAGAACAACCCACGCGCGATGCCTGACTGCACCGCCTGTTTGATCGTAGCACCGAGGAAACCACCCACCGCCGCCTGACCGGCAAAGGCTCCGTTCCAAATGTCGCTAAACGCCTGCGGCAGCAGGCTGGCGTTTTTGATCAAAATCAGAATGCAGCCGATGAGGTAGCCGACCGCCATGATCGGAACGAGAAAGCCGCAGACTTTGGCGATGCTCTTCACCCCGCCGAGGATCACCGCGCCCGTGATCGCCGCCATCACCAGACCGGCCACCCAGCGCAGGACACTTTCAGCCTCCACACCCGGCTTCACCCACTCCTTGAGTGTTTCGACGACGGCATTGGCCTGGAACATGTTGCCGATGCCAAAGGCCGCGATGCAGGTGAAGGCCGCAAAGACGATGCCCAGCCACTTCTGACCCATGCCACGCTCCAGCGCATACATCGGGCCGCCAGCGTAACTGCCATCCGGCATCTGCACGCGATACTTCACCGCCAGGACGGCTTCCGAATACTTGGTGGCGATGCCAAAGACGCCGGTCAGCCACATCCAAAACACCGCGCCTGGACCGCCCGTGGCCACCGCACCGGCCACGCCGATGATATTGCCGGCACCAATCGTCGCCGCGAGCGCGGTCATGAGCGCCCCGAACTGCGAGACGTCCCCTTCCCCCTCTTTTTCACGAGAGAAAGACAGTTTGATCGCCTGCGGCAGGAAGCGCTGGATGAACCCCGTGCGGATGGTCAGGAACAGATGCGAGCCAAACAGCAGCACGATGAGGAGCGGAATGTCCAAAATATAGCCAGCCCAGCCAGATACTTGAAGTTTGAAAATAGAGGCAATGGAAGCCCCCCAGACGTGAGCGGAGAGTTCGGAGGCGAATTTAGCGAAGTCCATGAGTCGTTTTAGCGGGCTGGCACGGCTTTCGCCAAGCACAAACAATGCCCTGGCCGCATTTCTCCTGCCTCTGCACGTTTTTTTCTCACGATGACATTCTCATTGCGTTGATTCCGCCCTCGCCGCTATCCTCGCGGCCCATCAATCCAACCATGAAGCCCTCGCTCTTCCCCAACCGTCGTACGTTCCTCCGTAACACCGCCGCCACCGCTGGCGGCATCTTCTTCCCCAACCTCATCCTCGGCCAGGAAGGCGGCGGTAAAAAACTCAACGTTGCCGGCATCGGTGGCGCGGGTGGCAAGGGCGCGTCAGACATCGGCATCGCCGCCAAAGGCGCGAACGTCGTCGCCATCTGCGACGTGGACCGCGACCGCCTCAAGAAGGCGCAGACGCTGTATCCTGACGCGAAGATGTTTGAAAGCTTCCGTGAGATGTTTGAGACCCTGGGCGACAAGATCGACCTCTGCACCGTCTCCACCCCCGACCACGCGCATTACCCGGCCGCGATGGAGGCCATCAAGCGCGGCAAGCACGTCTGCGTGCAGAAGCCGCTGGTGAACCGCATCTGGGAGGCCAACGAGCTCCACGCAGCCGCCAAAAAGAAGGGCGTGAAGACGAACATGGGCAACCAAGGCCACACCGGCAAAGGCATCCGCTTCCTCAAGCAGTGGGTCAGCGAAGGCATCGTAGGCAACGTCAAAGAAATCCACGTCTGGACCAACCGCCCCATCTGGCCGCAGGGCAACGAGGCCAAGGCCAAGTACACCCCTGGTGAGCTGCCAGCGAGCCTCAACTGGGAGTCCTGGCTGGCGCAATGCCCGTCCATCCCCTTCACCAATGGCCTTCATCCCTTCGCCTGGCGCGGTCATGCCGAGTACGGCGCCGGTGCCATGGGCGACATGGGCTGCCACCTGCTCGACGGTCCCTTCTGGGCCTGCGGCCTTGGCGAACCCTACAAAATGGAAGCCGAGTGCGATGAACTCACCGACGTGAGCTGGCCGAAGTCCTCCCGCGTCGTCTGCTACTTCAAGACCGAGAAGTACGGCGAGATCAAACTCCACTGGTATGAAGGCAGCCGCAAACCCGAGCGTCCGGCAGAACTCGAAGCCGACCGCGATTGGAGCAAAATCAAAGGTGGTTTCCTCCTGCGTGGCGATGCCGGCGTGATCCTCAACACCGACGACTACTGCGGCAGCCCACGTCTCATCCCGAGCACGAAAATGACCGACTTCCTCGGCGGCAAGTCGCCTGAGCTGAAGCTCGAAACCGCCCTAGCCGAAGGCGAGCCGCAGCTCGAACTCGTCCGCGCCATCGAGCAGAACAAGATCTGCGGCAGCAACTTCGACTACTCCGTGCCGCTGACGAAGTTCTGTCTCCTCGGCAACCTCGCCATCGCCAACCCCGGCAAAGTCATCAACTGGGACAGCAGCAAGCAGGAATCCGACAACGCCGACGCCAACAAGCTCATGAAACGCGCCGCCGTCCGCGACGGCTGGGATTACAGCTCCGAGAAGGTTTAAATCGAGCCCCGCTCGTTTCATCCGTTCCCACCATCGCCCGGCAGATCACACTGCCGGGCGATTTTTTTGCCGCCAAGTCGGGGCGGAAACAGCGAATATGGATGGAAGAATGGAGAATGGCGGAACTCAGCATGGAGGAAATGACAGCGCAGCCTGCCATCGCCAAATAACGCGCATAACCAACATGCACGGATGCCGTGGAGTCGGGGACGCTCGCCGCCCCCCCATTCTGCCATGCTGAGTTCCGCCATTCTCAGTTCCTCCATGTTGAGTGAATACCGCTCATGAAACAGGCGGAGCGCACCCGTTTCCCGGCTGGCGCAAATTTTTTTCACAGAGCCTGTAACGCCCGCCAGAAAGCCGTGCATTCCCCTCACGAAGCAACTTCTGGCGGCACACACCGCTGGAGAAGCCCCCTGAAACTCCAAACTCAAATCATCCGCATCCCATGAAACGCATCCCCTCATTCCTCATCGCCCTCGCCTTGGGCATCACTACCAGCGCCCAGGCTGGTTTGATCACCGACCCGCTTGGTTTCGAGCAGCCCATCATCGACCAAGGACTGACCACGGATCCTCTCGGCGTCCTGACTCCTGTCGTCGGCCAGGGGCTCATCACTGACCCGCTCGGTGTCACCATCCCTCTCACTCGCATCCCTGCCCCGCTATCGGCTCCAGTGAATTTGGCCGCCGCCAGCGCCTTCCTCGCCCAGGTAGTCGGTTCCCTGCCAGCAGATGGCACGCTCCGCCTGAGCGACCTGTTCATGAATCCCGAGTTCTTCGCCGCCGCACACGCCGTAGGCCCTCAGGCTGACGCCCTGCGCGGCCAGATCGACTGGCTCATGCTGACCGGTGTGATCCTCGGCTTCGACGGCATGGACGGCAGTGACGACCTCCGAGGCAGCGACGACCCTGACGAGGTCTTTGGTGAGAATAGCAATGACATCATCCTTGGCGGCCCTGGCAGCGACACCATCATCCTTGGCGGCCCCGGATCTGACACCATCATCCTCGGCGGCCCTGGCAGCGACACGGCTCAGCCGCAGCCCCATCT
>CAXNGR010000499.1:0-4132 GCA_964201265.1 Verrucomicrobiaceae bacterium | reverse complement strand
GGCCAGGTCGTCGGCTACATCCATCATTTGGAGCGCCCCGATCGTGCGCCGGAGCAGATTGTTGCCGCCAGCAGCGGCTACCTCATCACCATGCGGGCACCGTGTCTGACTCAGCAGGGTGATTGCGTCGCTGTGATCGCGAAACAGGTCAGCGAACGCGAAGTGCTGCGTGCTTGATGGCACGCCTCACGCCAGCACGCCCTTCACGATCTCGCCATGGATGTCCGTGAGCCGGTAGTCGCGGCCTTGGAAGCGGTAGGTGAGGCGGGTGTGGTCGAGGCCGAGGAGGTGGAGGGCGGTAGCGTTGAGGTCGTGGATGTGGACGGGGTCTTTGACGATGTTGTAGCTGAAGTCATCGGTCTCGCCGTGGACGTGGCCGCCTTTGACACCGGCTCCGGCCATCCAGACGCTGTAGCAGCGCGGGTGGTGATCGCGACCGTGATTGTCGCGAGTGAGCACACCCTGCGAATACACGGTGCGCCCAAACTCGCCGCCCCAGATGACGAGCGTGTCATCGAGCATGCCGCGCTCTTTGAGTTCGGCCAAAAGTGCCGCGGTGGGCTGGTCAGTGTCGTGACACTGGCTCTTGATGCCGCTGGGCAGATTGTTGTGTTGGTCCCAGCCGCGATGGTAGAGCTGGATGAAGCGCACGCCACGCTCAGCAAGTCGGCGGGCGAGGATGCAATTCGCGGCATACGTTCCCGGCTTCTTCGATTCGGGGCCGTAGCGCTCGTAAATGTCGGTGGGCTCTTTGGAGAGATCGGCGAGGTCAGGCACGGCAGACTGCATGCGGAAGGCCATCTCGTATTGGTCGATGCGGGCCTGCGTTTCGGGATCGTGGTAATCGGCGAGCTTGAGGCGGTTCAGCGCGGCGACATCGTCGAGCATGGCACGGCGTCGCTCGGTAGTGATGCCCGGCGGATTGGAAAGGAAGAGCACCGGGTCTTTGCCGGAGCTCATGCGCACGCCTTGATACTTCGACGGCAGGAAACCGCTGCCCCACATGCGCTCGTGCAGCGGTTGCGCGTTCGTGGGGCCGCTGGGACGCGAGATGAGCGCCACAAAGGCAGGCAGGTCCGCGTTGTCGGAGCCGAGACCATACGACACCCACGCACCAAACGCGGGCCGACCACCGATTTGATGCCCGGTTTGCAGCAGCGTCATAGCCGGATCGTGGTTGATGGCCTCGGTGTGCAGCGAGCGGATGAGGCAGATCTCATCGGCGAGCTTCGACGTGTGCGGCAGCAACTCGCTCAGCCACATGCCGCTCTGGCCATGCTGTGCAAACTTGAACACCGACGGCGCGATGGGAAAACGCTTCTGCCCCGCTGTCATGCCCGTGAGCCGTTGCTCGCCACGCACGGAGTTCGGCAAATCCTTGTCGAACTGCGACGCGAGCCCCGGCTTGTAATCAAACAGATCGAGCTGCGACGGCGCGCCCGCCTGCGTGAGCCAGATGATGCGTTTCGCCTTCGGTGCAAAGTGGGCCGCCGGTGAGGCAAAGAGTTTTGGATTCGCGAGCGACGCCAAGGCGAGGCTCTTGAGCCAGTTGCGACGCGAAAAAGGGGCGAGGGAGGATTCGGTGCTCATGAGGTCACTCCTTGGTGATGGTTTCGTCGAGGTTGATCAGCGTGCTGGCGACCGTGGTGTAGGCAGCGAGTTCAGCAGCGCTCAGTTTGTCGTCCGTTTTGGCCTCGCCGAAGGTGAGGAGCTGTTTTGCAGCTTCTGCGTCCTTCGTGAAGTCTTTGATGGATCGTTCCACCGCAGCGGCGAGGACTTGGAGTTCTTGTTGGCTCGGGTTTCGTCCGAGAAGCAGTCGAAAACCATGCGTGAGTCGCGACTCGATGCTCGTTCCGCCTTCCTTGATCATGCGCTGAGCCAGAAACCGAGCCGCTTCGACATAAGTTGGGTCGTTCATCAAATTGAGCGCCTGCAGCGGCGTGTTCGAGCGTGAGCGGCGGAGCGCGCAGGTCTCGCGGAAAGGCGCGTCAAAGAGCAGCATGCCGGGATGCGGCACGCTGCGCTTCCAGTAGGTGTAGAGGCTGCGACGATGCAGATCGTCGCCGCTGCCTTGCTGGTAGGTGGCCTTGGGATTGTCACGCTGCGCCACGACCTGCTCATAAAGCCCGGGCGGGTGATACGGCTTCACGCTCGGACCGCCGATCTTCTCCACGAGCAATCCGCTGGCCGCCAAAGTTTGATCACGAATCACCTCCGCACTCAAACGATGCCGCGGCCCCCGTGAGAGCCATTGATTCGACAGATCGGACGAATCCGACGAATGACGCGAACTCTGTTGATAGGTCTCACTCGTCACGATCAGCTTTACGAGCTTCTTCACATCCCAGCCGCTCTCTTGAAACGTCACCGCGAGCCAGTCGAGCAACTCTGGATGGCTCGGAGGCTCACCCTGCGAGCCAAAATCCTCGCTGGTGCGCACGAGGCCAGTGCCGAAGAAGTGCTGCCAGAAGCGATTCACGATCACACGGGCCGTGAGCGGGTTCTCGCGGCTCACGAGCCACTTCGCGAGGCCAAGGCGATTGCTCGGTAGATCGGCAGCTAGCGCTGGCAAAACACCGGGCGTGGCTGCAGTGACTTTTTCTCCAGGCTTGTCATAAGCACCGCGCATGAGGATGAAAGTGGGCCGCATTTCCTTTTGCTCCTCCATGACCAGCGTGGTGGGAATCTCGGCCTCAGTGGCAACAAGTTGCTTCTTCAATTCTGCCGCCTCTTGGGTTAGGCGACGGTGCTTAGGCATCTGCGCAAGGTGGAAATCGGTGAGCTGTTTTCTCTCGGCTGCGGTTCGTTTGGCAGGCACCTTTTGTGTGATAGCGAGCACGCTCGCTGGAGCGATGAGATCAACTGGAGACGTGGTGCCAAACAAACGCCACTGCGAGGTTCCGCCGGCGTTTTCGACACTGATCGTGACCTCAACTTCGGAACCTTCGAGAGGCTTATCGAGCTCGAATAGAGCCTGCACGGGCTTGTTCGGTGCCACGGACAGCACGGAGCGAGTTTTGCGATCATTATCGAGCACGCTGGCGTGCGTGGCGTCGATGGGATGCAGCTTGGTTTTGCCCACTTTGAGCTCGCTCCATTGAAAACTGGCCGCAGGAGCCGTGGTGGAGCATTCGAGGCGCAGCGCGGTGATTTTGCCCGCTGGAAGCTTCGCCTTGATGACGATGTTGTTCGCCCGCGTTTCCTGCGGACCGATCAAAACGGCCTTGTCGGCGATTTGCGGCGGATTGTCCCCACCCGTGGCCTTTTGCGGCTCCAGCGGCAGCCAGTCGATCTTTGCCGCGACGAGCTTTTTCGCCCAAGGTTCGAGATCACCCGCCGCGAGGCCTTTGAGCTTGTCTTCGACGGGTTGGAGCTTCGCATTCAGTGACGCAATCTTCGCTTCAAGCTCCGGAGCGGGCAGTTTCACAAAAGGCGGCGCATTGGTGCGAACGGGATTGCCGTAAATGCCCACGCCGCGCTCCGGCACATTGTGGAAGAAGGCCTTCATCGCGTAGAAGTCGCGCTGCGTGAAGGGATCAAACTTGTGATCGTGGCAGCGGCAGCAGTTGAAGGTCTGACCCATCCACACGGCGGCGGTCGTCTCCACGCGGTCGGCGGTGTATTCAGCCAGAAACTCCTCCGCGATGATGCCGCCCTCCTCATTGAGCATGTGATTGCGATGAAAGCCGGTGGCGACCTTTTGATCCAGCGTGGCATTCGGCAACAAATCCCCCGCAAGCTGCTCGATGGTAAACTGATCAAAAGGCATGTTCGCGTTGAAGGCCTTGATCACCCAGTCCCGCCACGGCCACAGCTCGCGATCACGATCCACCTGGTAGCCATTCGTATCCGCAAACCGCGCCGCATCCAGCCATCCGACCGCCATGTGTTCGCCGTAGTGCGGTGATTGCAGCAACCCGTCAATAAAGTCACTCAGGTCAGCCTTGTCAGACACCTTCGGTGGCAAGCCCGTGAGATCCAAAGCCAGCCTTCGCATCAAAGTCTCCCGTGAAGCCTTCGGCGCAGGCTGAAGCCCGTGCTTTCTCAACTCCGCCCGGACGAAATCATCAATCGAGTTGCCCGCGTTCGACTTCACCGGCGGCACAAAGGCCCAATGCGGCTCATACTTCGC
>CAXNGR010000498.1:0-4140 GCA_964201265.1 Verrucomicrobiaceae bacterium | reverse complement strand
TCCGCCTCGCGAAAGGGAGCGTCCGACGAGGTCGCCTGCGTTGTCCGGCACATACAGGCGGTATCCCTGCGATTCACGCGCCTGCGGGGCGATGATGGCTGGGGGCGCTAGTTGTTCCAGCCATTTCAGGGCGGGTTCGGCGTGGCGAAGCCCACGACGTTCATTCCATCGCGCGGCGGATGCAGCGACGATGGCCTGGTAAAGCCGCAGTGGTGATGGCGGCCACTCAGGCTCCCCGTGATCGGCACGCCCGTGGAACGCGCCATCCAGGAAGCGAATGGTGATGCAGAGATGATCAGGCATAGCGTGTGGAGGTTACTTTTTGGCTTTGGCCTTCTTCTCTTTACCCGCTGCATCTGCCTTGGCCTTTTCCGCATCAAAGGGAACCTCGCGGCTTTCACCAACTCCGAACGCTTCGGCAGCGGCTTCGGCATATTTCAGGGCTTCATCATGGGTAACGGTGAATGATTTGCGAGAACCGTTGGCATAGACTTCATCGGTCTTGCGCTCCTTGTCGGGATCGGAAACCAGTATGGTGCCTTGGCGCAGGTAGCCGCCGGGCAGCTTGGTGAAGGCAACAAGCGCTAGGCCGAGGATGTAGCGGCGCAGTTTCAGCGTCGCCTCAGGATCGGAACCTGCGTTGATGAGTTTCAGGGCTGCGATGGCAAGAGTGGCATCGCGCCGGATGCCGCCCTTTGCGATGATGCCGCCGTGAGAGCCGGTGGCCGGAACGTGAATGAAACCACGTTCGGCATAGGCATCCTTGGCTGCTTTATCCGTGGCTTCGGGGAGAAGTCCGTTGCCGACGTATTCCGTGGCGGGGACGTATTGAGCTGAGCGGGTCAGCTTACGCACGTTGTAGGCGCGGATGGTAGAGGCGATCAGGCGCGGCATTTTAGCCTGGGTATCGCGGGAATCCCACACCCCAAAGACGAGCGAGGTAGGCGCGATTTTGGCGAGGTTGGTGGCATTTCCGTCCAGCAGTGCCTTGAAGGCGTCCTGAAGTTCCTGCTGCAAGGATGAGCAGCGGACGATGGCATCTCCGGCGCGGTGTCCTGCTTCCAGGAGATTGATTTTCTTGGCCCCGGCAATGATGACGACCTGAGGAACCAACGCGGCCTGTTCAGGTTCAGCAAAAAGCGGCTCAATGCGATTGGCTTGTGAGCCGACGCTGTCCACAAGAGCGATGTTCTCGCCGTTCGGGTCGCCGTCGATGTTGTAGCCGCCGGGGAAGCCGTCGCCCGAGGCGAAGGTGGACGGGAATAGCACGCCATCCGGTCCCTCGACGGGGATCAGAGGCTCGCGGGTGACGATGGCGGCGGGGCCTTCGGCTTTCAGGTAGTGGTCGAACTTTTCGAGGATGTTGCTCATGGGATGTGGGTTGTGGTTTGGAGTTTGGCGGAAAGGAAGGCTTTGTGTTTGCGCTGGCTGGTGCGGAACCAGTTCTCAAATTGGTATGTTTCGATCTGTGAATCTGGGAGCAGCCCAGCAATAGCGGCAGGGAAGAGAAGTATTTCCCGAGGTGTGCTCCACGTTGAGTAGTTAAAGATGCGTGGCTCACCAGTTGGAACAGGGCGGCATCTCTGAAGACCAACAAAGCAGAGAGCTTCGACAACAGGATTTGCCAGAACGAGCATCTTCTGTGCGTCGGTCGAGAACCCAACATCACGAGAGTGAGTATTATAACCTCGACGTGAATCGAAGTAGAAGGGTTCGCGCTTCTTTGGCTTCTTCGCGCGGCTTCCTGGCGGAACAGGCTTCTGTTGCTCGTAAACCACTTGAGCTTGGTTAAATGGGTCGGGCGAATCGGGGTCTATTGCACCACACATTGACGCGAAAATAATGGCCTCCTTCATGGAGCCTGCCCAAGTCTTCAACGATTTCTGCTCCCACCAATCCAAGCAAATTGTGATTGGAGAGGAAATGTAAATCGGCGTGAGCGCACCTTCTTCATCGTCTTCCGAGTTTTCATCGTCCGCCTCTTCGGTGTCTTGTGATTCCCCGAACTTAAAATCACGGGCGCAAGCAAGCAGTTCGCGCAAAGATAGCTTCGTTTCGACCACGAACTGATTGTATTCAAACCAGCCTCGGCTTCCAGTGTCTAGCCTGCTCGCGATTTCCATTAGTCCGCAGCAGGCAAACATTTGTCCAGGATTGGTCGCGTCCACGTTGAGTCTAACGGTGTTCATCTATTGGAGAGGCAGAGGTTCGATTTCGGCGCTGGCGGCGTAGTCGGCTGCGCGGAGAAGAGATTCAAGGTAGGCGAGCCCCCAACGGCCAAAGCGGCGTTGGAGGCGGGCGAAGCGCTGGGGCACCTCGGAGGCGGCTTTTTGAGTGGCCTCGTATTCGGATTCGGGATCGAAGGTTTCATCCGCAGGCGACATCGGAAAGTGCGGACGTGCTCGACCGTGATGGGCGGCGACGAGATGCAGAACGATGTCTTTATCCTCGTCCGTGAGGGCTGCAAAGTCGCGGAGAAGGTCTGCATCGGACTCCTTGTGCTGGCTGGGGGACGAGACATCCAGCAGAGAGCCGAACTCATGGCGGTAGGGATCAAGTCCAGGACGCGGTCTGAGCTTTTTACCGGTGGTGGGATGCTTGCCTGATTTGGCGAAGCACTCTGTCTTCTCGTAGTTACCGATGCCCTGCTGCCAGTGAAGCCTGCGTTTGCCGAGATCGTGAATATGGGCTGCGAGCATGATGCAGCGACTCAGGGATTCAGAGAGTCCGAGCTTGGAGGCGATGCTGCGAGCATGGCCGACTACATCAGCAACATGCTTGTCCAGGGTGACGGCATTGGTGCTGCCGGTGCTGTCTGCGCCTGACGCCTTTTTGGCCTCCAGCCAGAGCCAGTAGCGACGATATTCTTGCTCTTCGACAGTGCTGTGATCTTCTTTGTCGATCTGTATGTCGATGGACAGTTTCAACCTGAGCTTTGAGAACTCTTCTGGAATGTCTTCAGACTCACAGAGAACTCGAACACGAACGGCTTTGCCTTCGAGGTCGGTGATGTCTGAAACATCAAGAGAGTTTTCCCCTTCGGGTGGGGGAGCTTTTCCATCCAACAGCCCCCCTGAAAGGCCTCCGTGAACCGGGGCAAGCAGCAGAGTGGCGTCGTGGAGCAGAGCTTCGTTGTCTTTATTTGCCAAGTCAGCGAGAGAGTTGGCGCGAGAGACTTTACCATCATTGGAGACTAGCCAAGGGTGCAGGTAGGCGGCTTTGTCATCGCCAAGACGTTTCACGAATTGAGCTAGTTCGTCCCGCACTCGATAGGAAGACGAGCGCAGCAACTCGTGGGGCTTCAGCGGACACTCGCTGAGTAGTTCTTCAGGGTCGTAGAGCTTCGCAAGGTCGTCAGTTATGATTTCCACCTCACTGCGCCAAGCGATTTGTGTCTCTGGGGGCTGCCACTCGGATTCGCCATGCAGATATGGCGCGATAGGCGGGCGTCCGGGAAGTGGCTCCCGGATGGTCGTCATGGCCCATGCATCGAAAAGGATGTCGGTGGCGGGGCGGATGGTCGGGAGCGGTGAGAAAGCTTGGGCGCGCTCGTCTGCATTCAATTTCCGAAGGGCAGCGGGGCACGCGTCTTCTTTGAGCTGGCGCAGGAGATCGAGCGTGCGCTCACGAGCAGCCTCCATGGGGTCAAACTTGCTGTCGTCTCGATCAGTGTTTTTGAAGGTGGCTGGATAGACGACCTCGACCACGGTGTCCGTGAGCATACCGAAGCGGTTCACGCGGCCAAAGCGTTGTGCCATGCTCTCATAGGTGGAGAGGTCGCAGATGAGGTCGTCTGCGGAGAGATTCACCCCCACTTCTCCGGCGCTGGTGGCGATGAGGTAGCAGGTCTTTAGCTCTGTTTGCCCTGCGTCAAAGGATGGAAGGAAGCGACGAAACGTTTCTTTATCAACCAGCTTGTCCCTCTCTAAGCCGCGCATGGTGCCCGTGAGGACTTCGTGAGACAGCTTTTCAGCTGCTAGCGCCGAGGCTATTTTCTGAACCGCATCGACGGTTCGGGCGAAAATCAAAACTGCACGGCCTGAATCTCGCCGCGCCAGTGCGAGTTCGCTAAGTTTGGCTGCCAACAGAGCGGGCTTTTCATCCTCAATTGCGATAAGCCGCAGGTGCTTTCTGGCATTC
>CAXNGR010000497.1:0-4151 GCA_964201265.1 Verrucomicrobiaceae bacterium | reverse complement strand
CAGCCCGCATGGGTGCGTCTGATTACGCCAATCAAGACCCCATTCCGCGCTCGCTGAATGCGCTGGCCTTGCTGGCGAGCGGTGATGCGGCCTACCTGCCGCTGATCAAAAAAGAGGCGGAATGGGCGGCGGCGTATTCATCAGACAGCATGCAGACGTGGCACTACGGCTACGTGATGATGTTCCTCGGCGAGTATGTGGCTGCCACGGGTGATCAGTCGGTGATGCCGGGCTTGAAACGCCTCGCGCTGGAGTCGGCGAAAGGTCAGAGCGCTGTCGGATCATGGGGCCATGGCTTTGCAAAGCCCGATGGACGTCTGGGCGGCTACGGCATGATGAACTCACCCGGCGTTCCACTGACGATCTCGCTCGTGTTGGCGCGTGAAGCAGGTGTCAAAGATCCCGCGGTGGATCTCGCCATCGAGCGCAGCGCTCGACTGCTGCGCTTCTACATTGGCAAAGGAGCCATCCCTTACGGCGATCATCATCCGTGGATCGAGAATCATGAGGACAATGGCAAGTGCGGCATGGTTTCGGTTCTCTTCAGCCTGCTCGGCGAATCCAAAGGCGCGGAGTTCTTCTCGCGCATGAGCCTCGCCTCGCACGGTCCTGAACGTGACACCGGACACACCGGCAACTTCTTCAACATGCTCTGGGCCATGCCCGGCGTGGCTCACTCCGGTCCTCAGGCCACGGGTGCATGGATGCAGGAGTTTGGCGCGTGGTATTATGATCTGGCTCGACGTTCGGACGGCAGCTTTTTGCATCAAGGTCCGCCGGAAAGAGGCAACGACAGCTATGCCGGCTGGGATTGCACAGGCGCTTACTTGCTGGCCTACGCGATGCCGCTGAAGAAAATCCATCTCACCGGCAAGAAACCCAGCGCAGTGCCTCAACTCGATGCCGCCACCGCCCAGTCCATCGTCAACGACGGTCGTGGCTGGAACAACAAAGACCGCTACAGCTTCTACGATGCCTTGAGCGACGAACAATTGCTCGAACGCCTGCGCAACTGGTCGCCCATCGTTCGTGAGCGAGCCGCGATGGCTCTCGGCCGCCGCAAGAGCGCTCCAGTCGCTGCTTTGATCGACATGCTCGCGTCTCCGAGCCTCGACGCCCGCTACGGAGCTTGTCAGGGCCTGATTTTCCTCCGCGGACGTGCAGCACCGGCTGTCGATGCCTTGCAAAAGACACTCGCGGACCCCGATCTCTGGTTGCGCATCAAGGCCGCTGAGGCGCTCGCCGCCATCGGCAAACCCGCCACGAAGACCGTGCCGCAGTTGCTCGAACTGCTGGCGCAGGTGGACACGCAAAACGACCCGCGTGGCATGCAGCAGCGCTACCTCACGTTTGCGCTGTTTGATCGCGATGGCATGCTCAGTCGCTCGCTCGATGGAGTGGATCGCGAGGCGCTCTACACGGCGGTGAGAGCCGGATTGAAGAATCAAGATGGTCGCGCACGCGGCAGCCTCGGTTCGGTCTATCGCCATCTCTCCACGGACGACATCAAGCCGCTGCTGCCAGCCATCCACGAGGCCATCGTCCAACCCGCGCCCAGCGGAGAGATGTTCGCCGACGGCATTTGCGTGGAAGGCCTCCGCCTGCTCGCCCAGCATCACATCGAGGACGGCATCCGCGCCCTCGTGACCTACACTCGCGATCAAAACCCCTGGTCGAGTCAAAACCGGACGCCAGAGCTCATGAAGCTCCTCCTCGCCTACGGCACCCACGCCAAGGCGGTCATTCCAGATTTGGAAAAGCTCGCTCACTACTTCGAGAAGGAAGAGAAAGACTTCCCCAAACACCTCGGCCTTCAAAAAGCCAACTCCGTCCGCGATACCATCAAGGCCATCGAATCGAGCACAGACACACCAACGCTCATCAAGATCCAGTAGCATGACGAAGCTCATCCTTTCTCTCCTCTTACTCGTCCCTGCGCTCGTTCGCTCGGCAGACACCGACACCAAGACGCTGCGTGTCTTCCTCTTCGCGGGCCAATCGAACATGGTCGGCACACATTCGCGGGTGAAGGACATCCATCGCTTTCCGCCGTTTGCGGGGCTGGATCAGCCGCAGGCGAAGGTCTTGTTCTCCTACAAGCTCGGGCGTGAGAACATGGAGACTTCGCAGGGCTGGATTCCGATGCAGCCGACGCGTGATTACTTCGGGCCGGAGCTGAGCTTTGCCAAAAAGGTGTCGCAGAGCATCGAGGCACCCATCGCGGTCATCAAAGTGGCTTCAGGCGGCACGACGCTGGGCAAGGACTGGAATCCTGACACGCCGGATGGCTTCAAGCTTTACCCGCTGGCGCTTGAGCATGTGCGTGCGTCGCTGGCCGAGTTGGATCGAAAGAAGATCGCGTATCGCATCGAGGGCTTCGTGTGGCATCAGGGGGAGAACGACATGTTCGACAAGGCCTTCAAGCCGGCCTACGCGGGGAACTTGAAGAACTTCATCGCGTGCTGGCGTCGCGATTTGAAGCTGCCGAACCTGCGCTTCTACCTCGGCGAGCTTTGCACGAAAACGATCTGGGGCATGGACAACCGCGACAACATGCTCGCGATCCGCACCGCGCAAAAGGCGGTCGCAGACGCGGACCCGCTCGTGGACTACGTGCCCACCAATCACGACGCGGTGGAGATCGGCGGCGAGGCGGGCCTGCACTATCACTACGGCACGCTGGGGCAGCTTGAGCACGGCTTGAATCATGCGGACGCGTATCTGCGCACGCTCGGCATTGAAACCAGCCGCGACAGGCCGCTCAAAGCCTGGCCGTATGCCAAAGGCAGCGCCGTGAAGCTCTTCATCCTCGCCGGACATCGAAACATGGAGGGCGAACGTGCCTTCCGGCAAGAACTCGGCGCTGCAGCGAGCGATGATGCGCAAATCGCCTTCAAATACAGCCTCGGTGGTGGCTTCAAGAGCTCGAAGGGTTGGGAGCCACTCGGGCCAGCGGGCGCTTACGATACCTTTGGGCCGGAGTTGAGCTTCGCAAAGACTTTGCGAGCCACGGAGAAGAGCAACATCGCCATCGCGAAGTTCACGCACAGCGGCACGCAGATGAACGACTGGACCCCCGAAGGCACGACGGCCAAGGACATGCATGTTTACCCGGCGTTCATCGCTTTCGTGCGCAGCGCGATTCAGGAGCTGAAGGACCAAGGCCACACCGTGGAGCTAGCGGGCATTTTTTATCATGCAGGCGAGAATGACATGGCCTTTGGCCCCTATCGCAAACAAGCCGCGAAGTGGCTGCAATCGACCGTCGCGGAAAGTCGCCAGGATTTGGCGATGCCTTCATTGAAGTGGTTCGTGAGCCAGCAACTGCCGCCAGATCAAAAAGGACTCAATCAGATCGACATCACCGCTGATCTCGCGGCCCTCGCGGCGGCTGATAAGACATTCATTCACATCCAAGCCTTCGAATTGCCACCACAGCCCGAGAAGCTCGTGCTCGACACCGCAGGCGTGTTGAAGCTCGGCGAGGTGCTGGCGCAGAGTTATCTGCATGGGCCACCTGCGATGCCGAAGTCGGCCGTGGTGCCAGCGGCGGAAGTCATCGAAGGCGAGATGGCTGGGTATCTCTTCGCACCGGCGGAAAAAGTGCCGGAGGAGTTCAATGGAGGCTTTTCGCTCTATGCGGCGGCGTGGCCGCTGGTGGGCACGTATCCGGGGCATCGGTTTCAGACCGGACTCTGCGGCACGTGGATGCATCCGCAGTGGTCGGAGGCGGAGAAGCCGAAGGAGAAGTGTTACACGGACATCGAGGGCGGGCTCGGCTGGTGGCGTGACACGCATTTTCCGACGATCACGCCGAAGTTCATCATGGGCGGCGTGGGGCCGAACTTCTCCGTGATCGCGAACGGTCCCGGCTACGGCGCGGGCACGTGGGAAAAGCCGCGCGGGCAGTATGGCGTGGCGCAGCTCAGCCCGTGGCTGCTGATGCCGCTGGATGGTCTGAACCTGAAGCAAGGCACGAGCGGCGAGCTTTTCGGCTATGGCTACTTGCCACTGCCGCTCACGAACAAAAAGAGCACCACCGCAGGCAAAAACGTGCCGACGGGCAACCAGTGCTGGACGCTGTTTTTGAGCACCGGCAACTTCAAAGGCCCCGTCGCCTTCTTCACGCCTTTTTTCTGGTCGCAGGCACT
>CAXNGR010000496.1:0-4154 GCA_964201265.1 Verrucomicrobiaceae bacterium | reverse complement strand
CAGTCGGGAACCTTCACCTATACTCGTGTCGGCGCCTCTCCATACACCGCCAGCACGATCGTCATTCCCTTCACCTACAATGGCAGCCCGGCCCTTCAGGTCGGGCATCTCGTCAAGCTGACATTCACTTCGGGCAGCCTCAACAGCAGCACCTACAACCATCTCAACTATACGGTTACGGCGGTAAATCCCGGCGTGAACTTCACGGTGGGCATTTCTGGAGCCGGCCTGCCGACCAGTTATAACCCGACAGGCAACTTCAGCATCCAATCCTTCACGCACCCGGCGGTGATCCAGCGCGTGGATGCGACCGTGGATTATGAATGGATGGGAGGCACTCCGCACGGAGTGGGCGTGGCCGCAGCGGCAGGAACGACGGCGACGAATGTGCCGGACAATTACTCCGACACTTTTGAAATGTATCTCAGCCCGGCGACGGCGGGTTCCTACCGCTTCCAACTCGACGCGGATGACAAAGCCCGCGTGCTGCTCGATTTGAATGATGGCAACGGCTTGCAGCAGATTCTGGAGCATGGATGGGACGGGGCGACGACGCCTGAAACCATCGGCACTTTCAAGATCAGCGCCTCCTACAGCCTCGCGGTGCCAGCGGCTCCGGCCAACCGCTACAAAATGCGTGTGGAGCATGTGGAAACCACCGGCGAAGCCCGGTGCCGCCTGCAATGGAGCCGCGATGGCGGTACCTTTGCCAACATCCCGCAGGCGGAGCAGTTCACGCACACGCAGGCGATGACATACGCCTTCACACGCTCCGCGTCACCGGTGACGACCGGCACGGCGACGATCACGCTGGCCGCGCATGGTCTTTCGGTCGGAAACCAAGTGGCGCTGGCCTTTACCAACGGAACTTTGTTCACCCCGAACACCATCGATCCGAACGGCTACAGTGGCACCTACAGCATCGCGACCGTGCCTGACGCCAACACATTCACCGTGACGCTTAACAGTACGGGCAGCACCCTTCCTGCCAATCAAAGTGCGGGAGCCACTGGCTTTTTGGAGAACCGCTCCACGAGTTCCACGACCGGTGTTTATAACAAGACTTTCACGACGACTGACTTCACCAAGACACCCGGTCGCATCGGCGTGGACAATGCCGTTACAACGAGCAACAACGGCCTGTGGGGCACGGGAACACCCGATTGGAACTTGATCAACGCGGACTCATTCACGGTTCGTTGGAGCGGTCAGGTACAGCCGCAGTTCACGGAGGAGTACACCTTTGTGGTGTTGGCGGATGACGGTGCCACCCTGAAAATCAACGGCGTGGTGCAGGATCTCAAGATGCTGCCTGCGGCAAACACCAGTGGCAGCACCTACACCTACGATTCCACCACGGGAAATGCGGTCATCACCTACGCGGGCTCGATCCTGAAACCCGATAGCATCGTGGTCGGGGAAAGCGTCCGGCTTGACCCGTCGAGCGGTAATCTTGCGCTCGCGGGCGGCAGCACCTATACTTATGACAGTGTGAGTGGGAATGCTGTGATCAACTACTCGAACCTCACGAATGTCACACCGGGCAGCTTTGCCGTTGGTGAATCGGTTGAAGTGGATCCGACCAGCGGAAGTGTGAATCTGGGCCAACTCGCTTATGATATTACTGCGGCCACTGGCACGACCTTCACGGTAAACATCGGCGCGGGTCTTTTCCCCTCGGGCAGCGGCAGCATCACCGTTAGTGACAATCTTAACCGCGTGGTCACGGCGGTGACCGCCACCTCGTTTACCGTCAACTTTGGCGCGGGCGAATACGTCACCGGGGCGGGCAACATGAGTTTTGATTTCGTGAACAAGTCGCTCAAGGACTGGTCGTCGAACGGGAATGAGCGCTTTGTTCGCCTCCCAATGAACGGCGGTGTGCGTTACGACATTGAACTCGATTACTGGGAAAATGGCGGTTCCTCACGCTGCCGCCTCTACTGGTTTAGCCCTAGCCAGCCAAAGCAGATCATTCCTTCCGAGCGTCTTTATCCAGCCAGTGTCTCAGCACCAGCCGAGCCACTTGTTGAGACTGAAGCGGTGGCCTTGGTGGGGGGCGCGTTCTCTTATCTCGTCCAGGGCAGCAATGGAAGTTCGGTCAGCGTCAGCGTTCTGCCTGCGTGGCTAAGTTACAACGGGGGTGTGATCAGCGGTACGCCGCCAGCAGGTGCCGCAGGCTTGTATCAAATCATGCTTACTTTCACCAACGCCGCCGGCACCGGCCAGTCGTTGATCAATCTGCGCGTGGAGGACTCGGGTGGTGGCATCGTCCACGAATCATGGAGCGGTCTCAGCGGTTCAAGCGTCGCGACGCTTCCCATCAGCACCCCACCTGTTGCCTTGACAAATCTTTCCTCGCTGGCGGCTCCGACTGACTTTGGAGACGGTTATGGAGCGCGCATTCGGGGTTACATCACCGCGCCGGTCACCGGAAACTATTACTTCTGGATCGCAGCCAGCAATGCGGCCGAGTTGTGGATCTCCAATGACATGGAACCGGTCAATTCGATCAAGCGCGCCCAAGTCAGCGGCGGCACGGCTTCACAGGAATGGAACAAGGCAGGAGAAACACGGCAGAAGTCCCCCTGGCTGGCCCTGGATGCCGGGAAACGCTACTACTTCGAGATCCTGCACAATGCCGGCACCGGGGCTGGGGACAATCTGGCTGTGGGCTGGCTCAAACCCGGCCAGACTGGTGCGGTGCCTTCTGAAATCGTGCCTGGACATGTGCTTACGCCTTATGTGACACCGCCGCCTGGCTCCACACCCGGCACGCTCTACGTGGCTTCCATGCTTTCTCAAAACGGCGCTGATACTAACGGCGTAGGAACCTCCACGCTGCGTCTGAGTGAGGATGAAAACACCGCCATCGTGAATTTCAGCTACAGCGGTCTGACTGGCGAGATGAACGACTGGCATGTGCATGTCGATCCGTATTTGTCCCACGCCTCTGCCATCGTTTATGACGGTGTGGAGCCGGTGAATCCGAATGATGGTCCGCAGCCGGATGGCAGTCACCACTGGACGATCGAACCCGTCGGCACGCTCTCCAAGGCGGACATCATCGAAATCATCAAGCAGGGCAAGGCCTACATCAATCTGCACACTGCGATGTATCCGGCCGGTGAAATCCGTGGCAACTACACGCTGGCGATCGGTTCCCGAGCCTTCACCCCGCCCCCGGCCCCGCCAGAATGGACGGACGATCACACCACGGATGCCGGAGCCGTGCGCTTCCTCACCCAGGCCACCTATGGTGCCAACATCGCGGACATCACCGCCTTGAAGAACATGGCTAGCTATGAGGCATGGATTGACGACCAGTTCACCAAGCCCGCTTCTCTCCAGTTGCCGGAAGTTCTCGCTCGTGAGCTATCGGACGCGGGTGGTGGCGCACAGTTTGACGAAACGCTCACCTTTAACGCCTGGTGGCGGAACTCGATTGTCGGCGCGGACCAGCTTCGTCAGCGCATCGCTTTTGCCTTGAGCGAAATCCTCGTCGTCTCCGCCCAGGGCCCGCTCGACAACCGGGCGGAGGCCATTTCGTATTTTTATGATCGGCTGGCCAGCGATGCCTTTGGCAACTTCCGCGACATCCTGGAAGATGTGACACTCACGCCCGCCATGGGCCGCTACCTCGACATGCTGCGCAATGACAAGCCCGACATCACCGTCGGTCGCATTCCGAATGAAAACTACGCTCGTGAGATCAAGCAGCTCTTCTCCATTGGTCTGTTCCGCATGTGGCCTGATGGCACGCTGGTGCTCAATTCCAAGGATGCGCCAATAGACACCTACACGCAGCGGGAGATCGTCGGTTTCTCACATGTCTTCACCGGCTGGGACTATGGCTATGATGGTGCCTACAGGACCGCCTTGAACGCCCCGACGAACTGGATCAGGCAGATGCGCGAGGTGCCCGCCCGCCACTTCACCGGACCGAAGCGCCTACTGAACAACGAGGTGCTGCCCGGCCTCGCCACCGCTGGCGGGCAGGCGTTGGATCCTTACGCTGTGCATAACAGCACGCATTTCAACGATCCCGCCTACCAGAACCTCCCGGCCCAGGAGCTGGATGTCGCGCACGATCAGCTCTTCAATCACTCGAATGTCGGCCCCTTCATCTGCCGCCAACTGATTCAACGCCTCGT
>CAXNGR010000495.1:0-4159 GCA_964201265.1 Verrucomicrobiaceae bacterium | reverse complement strand
TGTCCTCCTTGCTGTTGAAACGCATCACCAAACCGACATCGAAGCTGTCATCGACGATGGGGCGCTCGCTCGGCACGGCGGGGCCGACGCTGAGATGCTGGATCTGCGAAATCTTGGCCTGGAACATCTTCGCGGCCGCGATGACCGTGGCGCGGTCGGCGGCGTTGCCGGGGCGCTTCAGCCAGACGAGCACAACGTGCTCGACTTTGCCCTTGGCGGTGGTTTTACAGCCAAAAGGACAGGAGGTGCAGGAGCTCAAAAACAGCGAAACAGCGGCGGCGAGGATGAGAGTGGCGTTCTTCATGGCGTTCAGTAGCCTGACACAACATGAAAAACCCGTCGAGACTGTTTCTGCTCCTTTTTGCCTTCCCAACCTGCTCCGCGCAGGAGGCGTTTGACCGCCTGACCTTCCACGCGGCACCGAAGCCGCTGTCGAAGGACGCGAAAACGAGCGACTGGCCGCGTGTGCTCGGCCCCACGGACGATGCGATCTCGCCGGAGACGCATCTGCTCAAAAAGTGGGCCGCAGGCGAGCCGAAGGCCGTGTGGGAGGTCGCGATGGGCGAGGGCTACAACTCGCCCGCGATCAGTGGCGACTATTGCGTGATTTTTCATGCACTCGAGGGCAAGGAGACCATCGAGTGTCTGCATCCCGAGAATGGAAAACGCTTCTGGTCGCATGATTACCCGATCTCGTATCAGGATCGCTACGGCTTCGGCAACGGCCCGCGCGGCAGTCCGGTGATCGCCGACGGCATCGTGGTGACTTATGGCGTGACGTGCGAGTTGCGGGCGCTCGATTTGAAAACGGGCAAGCTGCTGTGGAAGCGCGATCTGCGGGCCGAGATGCATGTGCCGCAGGATTTCTTCGGCGCGGGCGGCACGGCGCTGATTCTCGATGGGCGCGTCATTGTGAACGTGGGCGGTAAAAAAGCGGCGATTGAGGACTCCGAAGGCCTTCGTGACCGCAAGGAGCGTCTCGCCGAGGCGGGCGTGAGCGTGGCGGCGTTTGATTTGAAGAGCGGCGATGTCGTCTGGAAGGTGGAGGACGCATGGGGCGCGAGTTACGCGTCACCGATTCCTGCGATGCTGCACGGGCAGACGAAGGTGCTCGTCTATGCCGGCGGCGAGAGCGATCCGTCCACGGGTGGCCTCATGTGCATCGATCCGGTGAGCGGAAAGCTGCATTCGAAGTTCGCGTGGCGTGACGACGAATACATCCAGGCCATCGGCACCTCGCCCGTGGTCATTCCCGAGAAAAACCGCGCCTTCATCACCACCGCGTATCCGAAGGGCCGCCCACTCGGAGGCGCTATGGTGGAGTATGACGCCGAATTTCAGCCGAAGGAGGTGTGGAAGTCCGCGAAGTTCGGTGTGCACTGGATGAACCCCGTCTATCACGAAGGCCATCTCTACGCCATCGACGGCGAGACGGAGCCGAAGTCCCGTCTCGTTTGCGTGAATGCCGACACTGGCGCGGAAGTGTGGGAGCAAAAGATCGAGTGGGAGGACGCCGAGTTCAGCAAGCAGACTGGCCGCGCCAATCCCACCCGCCTCAGCATCCTCCGCGCGAGTCTTCTCAAGGTCGATGGTGCCTTCCTCTGCCTCGGCGAGATCGGTTCCCTCCACTGGCTCGACCTCAGCCCTGCCGGAGCCAAAGTGATCGCCCAAGCGCAGCCATTTTACGCCCTCAACACCTGGAGCCTCCCCGCACTGAGCCACAGCCTGCTTTATGTGCGCCAGCAGCAGAAGGATCTGATGCAGAAGACGGGCGAGCGGATCATTTGCCTCGATTTGAGAGGGGAGTGATCTCCGACGATTAGGGAGATGAATCCGCCGACCCTATCCTGGCGGAAATTGCCCCATACGGTGCCCTTGTCGGGTCGGCGGCGATTCCAACTCGATCCGAAACGTCATGTGGACACCTCGGTTTCCGCCTGTGCGTGGATCAAACGAGTCGATTCCTCGCCATCGACAGCTCAGGCACATCCATGGCATCCGATTCGGTCTGAACCACGTCCCTTCAGGGTCGTGCTTTATACGTTTTTACTCCCATTGACATCAAGTGCGGTAACACGGTATGATCAGGGGCATGACTGTTAAACTGCCCAAAGCGATCCGCACCCTCGCCAAGCAGGGCGTTTTTCGTGCGAGGGACCTGGCTCCCGTCGGAGTCCCTCGCTACCGCCTCAAAGAACTCGTGGAAGGTGGAGCACTCCGGAAAACCGGGCGTGGGCTTTACATGCGTCAGACTGCTGCCATCTCCGAGCACCACTCTCTGGCTCAACTGGCGGCAAGATGCCCCAAGTCCGTCATGGGACTCCTCACAGCGCTTCGTTTTCACGATCTGACCACGGAAAACCCCGAGGTGATTTATGTGCTCCTGCCCAAGGGAGTGAAGCGGCCACGGATCACAAATCCGCAGTTCGACATCACCTGGGCCTCTGGGGAGAGCTATTCTCACGGCATTGAGGAGCACATCCTGGACGGTGTCACCGTGCGGATCACCAGCGCGGCCAAGACGGTGGCCGACTGTTTCAAATATCGCACCAAGGTCGGCATCACCGTGGCCGCTGAGGCCCTGCGCGACGCGTGGCAGAAAAAGAAAGCCAGCTCAGACGAGCTGTGGCAGGCTGCCAAAGTATGCCGGATGACGAACATCATGCGGCCCTATTTTGACATGCTGGTCACATGAAGCCGAAAAACCCTCTCAAAAACGTGGCTGCCTCGGTGCGCGACCGCCTGCTCAACGTGATGACGGAGAAGCATGTGTTTGACTTGTGGCACCTCGCCAAAGGCTTTGCCTTTGAGGGGCAAGCCGTCAGTGAATCCATCCGAGCCACCTTTGAGCGTCGAGCCAAGGCACTTCCTGCGACGGTGCCCGTCGGATTCACCGCTGAGTTTTGGAGCGATCCAAGACGCCAGGCCATGTGGGCAGCATTCGGCAAAAAGTCCGTGCGGACCAAGCCGTTTCCGTCCCTGGAGAGCGGTTAGGAGGCTCGGGAAACGATGTCCTCCGTCCCGATCCTGGCGGAAAGAGCTCCCTGCGGCACCTTGGTCGGGTCGGCGGTGATGCCGTGGTTTTTTCTGGATCGCAATGGCGCTCATGGCAAAACTTCAAGCAACGCCTCAATGAATCTCGATCACATCCGTCTTGGCGTCGATGAAGAAATCAGCACTGCCCAGTTGGTATCTCGCCATCTCCTGTTCCCAGCGGACACGGCTCAATAGCAGGATAGGGGTGGTTTCGGTGTCTTGCTCCCCTTCATCCCATCCATGGTCGATCTGGATGCCTCCACGGTCAGTGAGCAGATAGCGCGGATGCATCTTCTCCCGACCTCGGGTCCATAAATGGACACGCAATTTCCAGCCTGATCGAAGCAGTGGGGAGAGCTTACCCTTCAATTCGGAAGCTGTGAAAATAGGTGGTGTCGGATCTTGCGGGTCCTTGCCGTTGGGATGCTTCACATGCAGTTCGATCTCGCGAATAGATGAACCTTCTTTGTGTAGTCGGTCTAGGAGTGCTTCCAGCACATCACGAAACCGAGGTTTGTGAGGATTGAAATGCGGCTCGATCAACCGCACCATCTTGGAGTCGCGCAGCAGTTGCCAGGCGCATTCCACGATAGGCTGGCGCTTCCGCTGGATGGTGCGCTGCGTGTCGGCGCTGAATTTCGGATCGCGGAGATACTCGTGATCGACATCAGCAAAGAGGGCATTCTCTGCGCCGATCTCGCGATGGGATAGGATGGCATCAAATGCCTGCCAATGGGTGGTGGCATTGATGCGCCAAGGCTTGTTTCCATCATAAGGGGCAGCGCCGTTCACCATGCGTGTATCCGTGTTGCCAAAAGGAACCGTGAGCCATCCGAGGATGCTCTTACCCTTGTTATCCCCGATCAATCCCTCAGCAATCAGCCGGTTCACTTCATCCCTGACGAACCCCTTCCATTTCTTGGGAAAAGCAGAGATGACGCGGCCTTTCTCCACGCCAAAGGCTTCCCGCAGAGCCAGATGATGCGGCCATTGGGCGAAGAGACAGGGATCGAGGGCAATCTCTTTGATCATGAGGTGAATCAGAAGAGTTCAGCACTACGTTCCTCGAAAAAGCCCTTCGGCCACTGTCGGCTAAAGTCTCCGTCCGGGGTGACTGGTAGTT
>CAXNGR010000494.1:0-4159 GCA_964201265.1 Verrucomicrobiaceae bacterium | reverse complement strand
CGCCCCAGGTGCTGATGCGGAAAAGAGTGCCGAAGTTGCTCGCCATAGGCCGCCATCATGGTTTCAAAGTTCAAAGTTCAAAGTTCAAAGTTCAAAGTTCAAAGTTCAAAGTTGTCGTTCCTGGCAAAGTGCGGTGGAATGTCGTCATGATCTTCCCTCGATGGTTCCTCGCGGCCTTTGGCTGCGCCACGTTTTCGGCGCATCTGCATGGCGCGGAGGTGGTGGAGCTTGAAGGGGCGAAATATCATGTGTTTCGGGTCGAAAAAGCCGACTGGCCGAAATTGCAGCTCGCGTGGCTCGGCGCCGACGGCAAACCGCTGCTCGATTTCAACGGTCTGAAACGCGATCTGGCCGCGAAAGGCCGGAAAATCGTCTTTGCGACGAATGCGGGCATCTACGAGCGCGGTCCGAAGCCCTGCGGCCTCACGATCTGCGATTCCAAGGAGTTCGTTCCGCTCAATCTGCGGCCCGGCGAGGGCAATTTTTACCTCAAACCCAACGGTGTCTTCTTCCTCGACGATCAAACCGGCCCTGGCGTGATGGAGGCCGCTGAATTCGCCCGCAGCGGCCTCAAACCGCGACTCGCCACACAGTCCGGCCCGCTGATGCTGCGCAACGGCGTCATCCATCCCGCCTTCAACGTCAATTCACCGAACAAGCGCCTGCGCAACGGCGTCGGCGTCCGCAAGTCCGACGGGCAGATCCTCTTCGTCATGAGCGACCGCGACGACTCCGTGATAGGCCGCGTGACGTTCCATCAATTCAGCCGCCTGTTTCTGCATCTCGGCTGTCAGGACGCACTGTTTCTCGATGGCGACATCTCCACGATGCTGGTGAATCCCAAGCCGGACGCGAAATTCATCTCCAACACCTTCGCTGCGATGTTTTTCGTGGCGGAGTGAGGGCAGGTGCTCAGTCATAACTCAGCACGTCGTGGATTTTCCACGACAGCACCCCGCGTCCCAGCCCGCCTTCGCTCCACTTGCGCAGTTCCAGCACCTCCAGCGGTTCCAGCCACTTGGCCGCTTGCTTGAGGCCTGACACATCGTTGCTGCCCTGGCCGCGCACCACGGCAAAGGCCTTCAAAAACTCCCGCAGCTTCGTGAAGCTCAGCTTCACCCGCGTCCCCGCCGTCACGGCCTTGCCCGGCTGGCCCAGGCTCTCCGCCCACTGATTCTGCAAAGTCCGCGACGTGCCCAGCATGAAAAACCTGTCTGTCAGCGACACGCAGGGCAGCAGATCCTCGGATTCAAACGGCAGCGTGTAGGCGTAACTCGTCACCGGCCCTTTCTGCCTCATGACCGCCTGCGGCAGCTCCAACGGTTGCGGCAGCGGAGCCTGCTTCGCCAGTTTTTGCAGCGCGGTCTCGATGTTCTGCCACGAGACCCCGATCAACGCGCGATTTTTCATCTCATGCAACACCGTCAGGCGCGGCAGCGGCACATCCTGCCCGCCCGGTGGCAGTCCTGGCAGCGCAGGCATTTTGCCGCCTACATCTAGGATGAACGCGCCGTCATTTCCCAGCGCCTTCTGCCAGATTGTTTTGGTGCCGTCATACACTTCGAGCACGCCTGGCAGCGCCGCTTGATCCACCAGCTTGAAAAGCTCCGCCGCCTGCTCACCGCCCACGCCTGCGCCGATGACCTCCTTCGTCGCCGCATGGGCCAGCCTCATCCACGCCTCAAAATAAGCGCGTCCAGCGCCCGATGCCGCGCTTTGGCCGCTCACACCCAGCACCACGGATTCATCATCGAGTAGCGGTGTGAACTGCGATCCCTGCGCCAGCACCGCCGCATTCGCCGGGCTGACACGACCGGCCCAGTCCAGGTGCAAACCCGCATCCCACCAGGCCACGGCGGCACCATTCATGAAATCAGCGCGGTAATACGCCTGCTCGGCGGCTCCCAGTTCCACGACCAGCGGTGCCAGAGATCGTGCCACACCGGCAAACATCTGCTCCTGCTCCAAACCCGCCAGCAAACCACGCAGCAGCGGCTGAAACGGCTCGTCGGATTGCAGCGCGTTCAAAAACGCCCCGTCCCAGCAGGCGACCAAGCCCAGCTCACGTTTCGCATGCGCGTCGTCCGCGAAACGCATCTCGCTCCGCGCCAGCATTGAGTCCTCGACCGAATTCGCCAGCCGCACCTGCTCCGTCGTGCGCCCCACGGCCACATAGGCGCGGCCTTTGCCCAGGCCGAGCGCCAGCACCCATTTTTTCCGCGCCAGCACCTCCAGGCCACGCGCCAAGCGATCCCGGGTCTCGGAACTGATTTGCGGCATCGACTTCACCAGAGCTTCGAGCCAGACACGCCGCCGCTCCAGCGTCAAAATCTCGTTCATCGCGATCTCGTTCACCGTGATCTGTTCTCCCTGCGTCGTCACGATGCGCGATTGAGGCGCGTCACCGAGCCAATCTGAGATTCGCAGCAGGCCGCTCATCTTTTGCAACACCTTTTCCGGCTCCGGCGAGGCCACACCGACCATCAGCGGCGGCATTTCAAAACGCTCCATCCACAAAATCAGCGCCTCCAGCACTACCGCGTCTCGCAGCGCAGCTTCCAGCATCTTTCCAGCGTCAAAACTTGTTCCCAGGCCCGCGAGCGCACCGCCGCTCATCATGCCGCGATACGCCGTCTCGTTGTAGAGGTCGTTCAACTGTCTCAGCATCACGATCCCCTTCGCGCTCTCTTTCCCGAACGCCACAAACGCCTCGTCCACCTGCACCGCCTCCGCGCTGCCATCCGCTGCCGGGAGCTGCTCCTCCACAAACGCCATCGTCTGCTTCCACCAGTTCGACGATCTCAAGGCCTCCGCATGCTTGCGGAAATTCACGCTGCTCACGCAGAACTCCACATCCCCCGGCACACGCTCCGCCAGCCCCAGGCGCGAAGACTCCGTCATCAACGTCGGCTTCACCACGACGGGCGCTTCCGCTTTAGCCTTTGTTGGCATTTTCTTCTTCCCGCAGCCGCAAAGGACCAGCGATGCGAGGAGAAGGAATGACGAAATCCGAATGACGAATAACGAATGAAATCCGAATGACGAATGACGAACTGCCGGATTCACAGGCGAACGCCGCCCACCTTCGTCATTCGAGCTTCGGCATTCATTCGTCATTCTGATTTCGTCATTCGTCATTACTTCAGCGCCGCATACACGCGATGCACATCATCATGCGCGTCGAGCGACTGCAAAAACTCCGTCGCCTCATCGCGCTGTGCGTCGGTCAGTTCCGGGTATTCCTTCGGCACATAGCTCATCTCCGAGGTCGTCACCTGCCAACCCGCCGCCTTCAGCGCCTTCGTCACCGCGTCCAGGGTCGTTGTTTGCGTGAAAAACCGTGCGCCGATGTGGCCAGCGGCCTCCTCGTCCTCGATTTCCAGCGGCTCCACGTTCTCCGCCTCGGCCTCCAGCGCCGCGACTTCGATGTCGAGTGATTTGTCCGCATGATGCGCCTCGATCAAGCCCACGTGGTCGAACATCCACATCACCTTGCCCATGCTGCCGGCGCGGAAGAGCACCTTGATGTCCGAGGACGTGCGGTTGTTGTTGTCCGTGAGGCATTCCACGATCACCGGCACCCGGTGCGGCGTGAAGCCCTCGTAAGTCGTCGTTTCATACTGCACCGCGTCCGGCCCGGTGCCCGAGCCCTTCGCAATCGCCCGCTCGATCGTCTCGCGCGTCACGCTCTGCTTCTTCGCGACCGCGACGGCGGCCGCCAGTCGTGCGTTGTACTCAGGGTGCGGCCCGCCCAGCTTCGCCGCCACCTGGATTTCTCGCACCAGCTTGCCCGTGATCTTGCCTTTCTGGTCCGCGGCCATCTCCCGCCATTTCTGTTTCCATTGTGCGCCCATGATGTGTCTTTCAGTTCAAAGTTTGGACGCGCACCAAACGTGGGAGCCGGGGGAATGCAAGCCGCGCTCCTGCCTTGCCCTCACTTGCGCAACGCTTCCCGCGCCTTTTTCGGCAGCGCGTCCACCACGAGCTGATACGAATGCTCGACCAGCTCTCGGATCAGCTTCGGCGGCAGGCTGCCGTCCAGCATCACGGTGTTCCAGTGCTTCTTGTTCATGTGCCAGCCGGGTTTGATGGCCTTGTGCTCGTCCCGCAGCTCGATGGCGCGTTCGGGATCGCACTTCAGGTTGATGCGCGCGGGAAA
>CAXNGR010000493.1:0-4165 GCA_964201265.1 Verrucomicrobiaceae bacterium | reverse complement strand
AGCGACCAGTGCTGGTCGCGCTTCCTGCGCATGGTCGCCATCTACGAGCGCCTCAGCCTCCAGCGCTCGCGCTATCCCTTCCTGCTGAACCGCAACAGCAGCGGCGCTCCCAGCATGGAGGGCGAGTGGGACATCCCCGACCTCGTCGTCGCCGACTGGGATCTCGACGCCGGCAGCGACGACGCCCCGCGCTTCGACGCCTCCATGCTCGATCTCCGCCGCCACCTCGGCGGTCCCGAGGTCGGCATCACCGGCGTGCAGTTGAAGCTCAGTGTCTCGCTCGAAACCTTCAGCGCCGACTTCTTCCAAGCCCTCAGCGCCACCCGCTGGACGCTGCAAAGCGAGATCGTCATCGCCGAAGGCCTCAATGACGAGGCGCTCGTCGATGCGCTGCGTAGCCTCGGCCATCAGTTCGGCGTCGGCATCAGCAGCCTCGGCATCCAGCTCACGCAGCTCGATGAACTCCCCTCCGCCAAAGAAATCCGCGCCATGAGCGCCGCCGAATTCGAGGCCGTGCAGAACCTGCTGCGCATCCAAAAAATCACCCTGCCCACGCCCCGTCACAACATCGACTGGCCCGCGCTCAATGCCCTGCGCAAAAAGCACGACTCCGTCGCCGACCTCGTCCGCTGGCTCTCCGACTGCCTCGCGAAGCGGCAGCCGGAGTGGGTCGGTGGTGCGGTGAGGTGAGGCTTTATTGGAAAGATCGGGCTGGCATCATCAAACATCTTTACTGAAGCCATGCAAAAAAAGCTGGTTCGTTGTTATCGTTCACGAGTTCTCGGTGTTCTGGACCGCTTCGAGGAAATCGTGTTCACACTTCCTGACTTCGGTTATTACAATCGGCTTTATTCCTGTCTTCAGTGCGGCGCTATTTTCACCGCCAGCGAAGAGCATGAAAATTATTTTGGGACATCAGTTGCTGATCAAACCAAGTATTCGGACTGTCCAGAATGCGGAGTCGCCCTGTCCACTAGCTTGCAACCATACCCGCAAGCGTTTCGAGTCAGTGATGGCAGCACCGGACATTTTACCCCCCGCACAGAGTATCCTGACGACTCCGAAAGCATCATCAAAGAAGTCTGGAACCTTTATTCCTAACACAGCGAACTTGTGTGCATCAACGCCCATTCGCACGCCCAGCCAATGCAAAACCCGGCGGCTTGGCCTCTTTTCAAATCTGAAATCGTGAATCAGTGAGCATCGACCGTCGTGTTGGCGCTCGGATGCTCTTTGAGACGGGCGGGCTGTCGCCACACCCGTCCTACGAGGGTGGTCACTTGTCCCAGCCGCGAATTTTCACATGCACCTGCGCCACGCGGCCCATGTAGTGGTCCATGGAGAAATCCTGGGCGGCCTTGAGCATGTGGGCCTTGGCTTTCACGTCATCGCCAGTCGCTTCGAAGTAGAGGCCGAGGTAGAGATGGGCGTAGCATCGGTGATTGCGCAGGCGCTCGCCTTCGCCCTCCTCGGCGGCTTTCAGCACGGCCTCCTCGCTGCCTTTGCCAGCGAAAAGCTCGTGGACTTGCTTCATCGGGATGCGGCTGTCGCCCTCGATGGGGATGAAGACCTTGCGCGCGGCCTCCACGCTCTCGCCTTTGGCGATGCAAAGGAAATGCCACGCGGCGTTTTCCACATCGTTGCCGTTCACAGTCTGATGCACCTCGAACTGCTCGCGTCCGCCTTTGAAATCACCCGCGTAGTAGAGCGAGAGGCCGCGCTGCCAGAGCTGCGGCTTCGAATCCGGCGCGAGGGCGATCAGCTTATCGAACGCTGCGACGGACTCCTTTGCCTTCGCGGCGAAAAAGGCGTCCACGCCCTGCTGAAAGAGCACATTCGGGGCGTCCTGGGCTGAAACGGGCAGCCAAAGGCCAAGCAGAAGAACGGAGAGGATTTTTTTCATGGTCTGGGCTAAACGTGATGGGCGGAAGGTTTCGCGCAATTCAAAGCCACGCAAGCGGCAGCGGCACGATGAGCGCGAGATCCGAAAGAACGCGATGCGCCTCCGCCGAGACGTGCTTCCCGGCACGTTGCACCAACGCATGCAGTACCAGGGCGCCGAGCGCTGCTCGTGCCGGACCGAGCAGCGCGTGCTCCAGCGTGCCTAGCTCGATCATCCACAGCAGCGCGAGCGTGAAACACAGCGCGATCATCACCAGCCCCGCGTGGCCCGTGGCGTCATTTTTCTCACGCGCGGAGATGCCGTGCAGGTTGCAGGCAAAAAGCAGTGCCAGGAGTCCACATTCCAACACCGGATCGAGCAAAGTCTCCGGCATGCCGAGGAAACGCGTGGTGGTGGTGACCCCGAGCGCGAAGAGCAACGCCGCAGTCATTTCTTTCGGCAGCAGATGCCCCAGGCGGATGTCGAGCTGACGTAGAAACGACAGCACCATCACCCCCAGCACGAGCAGACTGAGTGTGAAACGAAAACCCGGTGACGCGGGCATGCGAGAGATGAGCATGACTCCGCCCAGCCCCGCGCAGGAGATCAGCAGATCACGCCACACGCGGCTGCCCTCTGCTGCCCATGAGGCGAGGTAAAGCGCCACCAGCAACGCCAGTCCTGACGCCTGCCACAGCACGCCTTCAGGAATCTCCCACAAAGCCATCCAGGCCAGCACGAGCGATGCCGCTGGAATGACGCCGAGCAGCAGCACACGACGGTGGCGACGGTAAAACCCATGACGCAGGCTTAGGTCTGCCTTGTCGGCTGAAAAAGTGTCCAGCGTGCGGTCGATCACATAAATCACCCAGCAGGCCAGCGCGAGGCCGAGATCTAGCATCGGCGAAAGGCGCAGGCCATGCGCATGAGCCAGCGCATGCTGCCAAAGCACGGCCACCAGCGGAGCCTCCAGGCTCAGCACATGCGCCCAGAGCCACCAAGGCGTTTTCTTGGCAAGCACGGTCTCAGGGGCTGTCGTCTCGGTGGTCAAGCGTGCTCTTTAGCGCCAAGCGGACGGAAAGTGAACCCCTTTGCGATGAAAATGTGCTGCGAAGGACCAAGAAAGTAGATTCGATTGGCAATCGAATCGGTTTGGCGCAGTGGCTTCGATGGCTAATCGAAGCTACTCCACCTTCATCACCCCGTTCATCACCATCCAGTGGCCGGGGAAGGTGCAGAGGTAGGGGTAATCGCCTTTTTCCTTCGGCGCGGTGAGGTGAATCATGAACTCGCCCTTCGGATTCGTCATGTCGGTGTAGGCGATGACGTCGTCGCTATCGGGGACGTAGTGCTTCTGCATGCCCTGTGGGTCGGTGATCATGAGATTGCACTTCTCGCCGAGTTTTTGCAGTGAACCGGGCTTCGCGAGCAACCAGTTGTGCGGCACCACATCGGGGTTCTTGAAGCGAATGGTGAGTATTTCGCCGACTTTGGCCTTGAGCTGCTTTTGGACGAATTGAAGGCCCAAAGCGGCTTCGACGACGATTTCGCGTCCGGGCTCGCCTTTGGCCCAAGGGTTCGGTTTGGCCGGTTTGGGAGCTTCGAGACCGATTTGCGCCGCGTGGTTCGTTTTGGCGATCTTCGTGTAGCCGGGGAAATCGGTGAACGGCTCCGCCAAGGCATGTGCGGTGATGAAGACATCGTGTCCGGTGCTCAATCGCACGTGAATCTGGCTGGCGGTGACGATTTGCGGGATTTCGAGGAAGAGCGCCTTGCCGCCATCGAGCTTCTGCACGCTGCGGACTTCGAGCGGATCATGTCCGGGCGTGTCGGCATACTTCACGGAATACTCCGGCGAGCCGTATTGCGGCCCGTATTTGTAGTTCCAGCACTGTGCGAAGCACGTCGCGGCATCCGCGTCCTTCACCGGTTGGTTGAAGCGAAGGAGCACGCCGTTGTCGCGAGCCTCAAACGCCACGGGCACCGGTTTGTCGCCACCAGTGAAGCGCACACGTTGGAAGCAGCCGTCCTTCGGCGTGTAGCTGCCCCAGCCCTGCATGCCATTCACATAAAGATGCCCGTCCTTCGGATTGAATCGCGCACACTGCGGCCCGGAGTCGAAGTTGCCGCTGATCTTCACCGCTGCGGCCTGCCAGCGGCCTTTCACGTTCTGCCGCATCATGAGCCAAGCGCTGCCGCCACCGGAAGAAAGGTGGATGAGGTTGTTGTCGCCTTTGAGCGCGGCCCAAGAGTGTGGTGCAGTCGTCCCGACTGCGTCTGGAA
>CAXNGR010000492.1:0-4166 GCA_964201265.1 Verrucomicrobiaceae bacterium | reverse complement strand
GCCCAGATGGAAGCCGTTATCGCCAATGATGACAACGATCGTGTTGTCACGGAGCTTGAGTTCATCGAGCGCATCCAGCACGCGGCCAAACTGCGCATCGGCGAAACTCATCGCCGCGTAGTAGCCATGGCGGATCTCTCGCTTGGCTTCCTCATCGAGCGTGCGGTGGGCAGTCGGCTCGCCGAGGATTTCGTGGTTCGCGTGAAAGGCGATCTCGGGCGCGTTGCGAGGCCGTGCGGGCGTCTCGATGGCCGGGATGTCCTCACGCCGATACATATCCCAGTAGCGTTTTGGCACTTTATAAGGCGTGTGCGGCTTGAAGATGCCCAGCGCGAGAAAGAACGGCTCTGGCTTCTTCGCAAGCGTCCGCAACTCGGTGATCGCGAGACTGGCCGACAAGTTGTCAAAGCACGCTTCGTCCGGCACATCGCGATTCTCGCAGAGGCGGTCCTTCGCGAGGTTCGGCGGCAAAGAAGCCCCATTTGGCAATGCAAACTCATCCTTCGTTTTGCCGCCGGTGCGGCGATCCGGCACGCTCAGCGTCTTGAAGTCCGCTTCCTTGCCGTAGCCACCAAGCACCTTGCCAATGCTCATGGACGTGTAGCCGTGCTGCATGAACCACTGCGGCATCGTGACCGCATCGGGATGCAGGTTATAGAGATACTTTGTCATGCTCCAGATGCCGAGTGAGTCCGGCCTGCGCCCGCTCATGAACGAAGCGCGTGATGGACCGCAGATCGGCTGCTGGCAGAAGTTCCGCGTGAACACCGTGCCGCGAGCCGCCAGTCGGTCGAGGTTCGGCGACTTTGCCACGGGATCGCCGTAGCAACCCAGGCGGTTGTTGAGATCATCAAAGACGACGAAGAGGACATTGGGCTTTTTCAATGAAGCAGCATCGGCGGCTGGCGCGGCTTGGCACGCCAGAGCGAGAAGAACAAGTGCCCGCATGACGGTCGGCATCCTCACACTTCCTCCAGCATGAGTTTCGCATCGCCGAAGGTCTTCGGGCGCACGTCCATCTTGTCCATCATCGACATAAAGAGTCGGCAGAGCTGGCGATCGGGCTTGTCTTTGTAGTCGAGCGCACGTCCGCCTTTGAGTCGTCCGCCTGCGCCACCGAGGACGATGATGGGGAGCTGATCGTTGTCGTGCTTCGCCCCGGCCATCATGCTGGAGCAGTGCATGAGCATCGTGTTGTCGAGCAAGGTGCACGGGCCTTCCTGGATGGCGTCGAGCTTTCGTGCGAGGTAGCCGAGTTGCTCCATGAAGAGCTGGTTCACCTTGAGGAAGTCCTCGCCGTCGCTGTGGCTAAGGAGGTGATGGATCATGTAGTCGATGCCGTGGCCTGGCTGCTGGATGCTGGGCAAGTTCGGGAAGCGCAGGGCGCTGTGGTCGTTGTTGAGCTTCAGTGTGGTGATGCGTGTGGTGTCGGTCTGGAAGCCGAGCACGAGAATGTCGCACATGAGCTTCATGTGCTCGGCGATGTCCTGCGGGATGCCATCGGCTGGGCGCTGCATGTTCGGTTTGTCGAGCGTGGGCCGCCAGCCTTGCAGTTCGCCGCGTTTACCGGCGTTTTCGATGCGTTTCTCGACCTCGCGCACGCTGTCGAGATACTCATCGAGCTTCCGCTGATCGCTGACGCTGATGTCACGGCGCAAATCCTGTGCATCGGCCAGCACGGCATCCAGCACGCTCTTGTCGGCTGGCGAGGCGTCGTCTTTGAAGAGACGATCAAACGCCAGCGCGGGGTAAAGCTCCAGCGGAGTCGGTGTGGTCGGTGAACTCCACGAAATGTGCGAGCTGTAGAGCATCGAGTAGTTCTTGTGAACCGATGGATTCGACTTCTCGCAGGCCAAAACCAGGCTCGGCACCTTCGTGGAGCGTCCGTAGGTCTGGGCGAGCATTTGATCGAAGCTCGTGCCGCTGCGGATCTCGCCGCCGCTGGCGATGGGAGCACCGGAAAGCATGTTGCCGGTCTGCGAGGAGTGGATGTTGCCTTTGCGGGCCTCCTCATGATACAAACCGCGAACAAAGAGCAGTCGCTCGCGAAAGTCCTTCAGAGGCTCCAGCACGCGGCCGAGCTCCATCGCTTTGCCTTCGCCCTTCGCCCACCATTCCTTCGATTGGAAGCCGTTGCCGGAGAAGGTGACGCAGAGGCGAACCGGAGCCTCGCTGGCCGGTTTGTTTTTCTTCGGCTCATCGCCCCAAACATTGACGGACTCCATCCATGGCAGCGCCATGGTGACACCTGCTCCGCGCAGGAAGGCTCGACGATTGAATCGGTGGGTGTTCATGATGGTATCGCTAGGGGTCTAATTTCATTCATTCTCAGCCAAGACGGGCAACCACTCTCGCCAGCCCTGAATGTGTTGACGCATGATGCGCTCGCATTCCGCAGGTGATTGCGTGCGGAAGCCCTGCACGATGGCGGTGTGAGCGGAGATGGTTTCACGCTGGGTTTCGCTTGTTTGGAACTGATGACCGCTATGAAGGCGTCCGAGCCACAGTTCCAGCTCAGCACGCATCGAAGACCAGAGCTTTAGCAGTCGAGTATTGCCGGATGCAGTGAGAATGATCTCATGAAAGTCCAGATCGAGCCGCGTCACCTGCTGAACAGTCTTCGAGCGTTGTGTGGCAGCGATGTTTCGCTCAAGCACCTCCGTCGTGGCGCGAAGTTGAGGCGTGGCAAGCCGCGAAGCCAGCGGTTCCAAGGCCAGGCGCATCACGAACAGCTCCTCGAAGTCCGCCGGAGCGAGCCGCTTCACATAAGCGCGGCCTGTTTCGCTGAACTCGACGAGGCCGTCACGCTCCAAATCAAACAGCGCCTCGCGCACCGGGACGCGACTCACCCCCAAACGCCGGGCAACCGCCGACTCAGCGAGCAAATCCCCTGGAGCGGCAAGGCCGTCCAGAATCTCCCGCCGCAGCTTTTCGGATGCAGAGTCGGTGCGTGAGGATGATGAGACAGAAGTCGTGGCCATGATGGTATACCGTTTCGAAAAAAATCAATCGGTATACCGTTTGGAAATCTATCGGCAAAAAAGTTCAAAGAATCTTTTTTTTAGCAGCCTGTGGCTCAGAATTTGGGGGCGTCAGGCCAGAATCTCCTTCACGAGGTTTCCATGCACATCGGTGAGCCGGTAATCGCGGCCGAGGTGACGCCAGGTGAGTTTTTCGTGATCGAGGCCGAGTTGATGGAGGATCGTGGCGTGCAAATCATGCAGGTGGACTTTGCCGGAGACAGGGCGGAAGCCGAAGTCGTCGGTCTCGCCGAAGGTGAAGCCCGGCTTGATGCCGCCACCGGCGAGCCAGGTGCAAAAGCTCTCGGGTTGATGCTCGCGGCCGTGTTTTTCGATGGGCGAGGTGCCGCTGAGGTCCTGGCTCCACGGCGTGCGGCCAAACTCGCCGCTCCAGATGACGAGCGTGTCTTCGAGGAGGCCGCGTGACTTGAGATCTTTGATGAGCGCGGCGCAGGGCTGGTCCGTGCCCGCGCAGCTCTTTGGCAGGGCGTTGCGGATGTCGCCGTGATGATCCCAGCCGCCCATGGTGACCTGCACGAAGCGCACGCCGGCCTCGCTCAATCGGCGTGCGAGCAGACAGGCGCGAGCGTTCTTGTCGCAATCTTTGTTGCCGACGCCATACAGCTTTTTCGTGGCCTCGGACTCGCTGGAGATGTCCATGAGCTCCGGCGTGGCCGTTTGCATGCGAAAGGCGATTTCCATGCTCTCGATCATGCCTTCCATGCGTGCATCGCCGGGCGCTTGAGCGAGCAGGCGACGGTTCATGCGCTGCGTGAAGTCGATGCGGGCGCGCTGCGATTTCGCATCGCCGGAAATGTCGGCGAGATAGTCGATGGGCGATTGCTTGGCGTCCTGCGGGACGGTGACTTTGGTGCCTTGATGCGCAGCGGGCAGGAATCCGGAGCCGTAGAGCCGCGTGTCGCTATCCGGATGGATGGTGATGAAGCTCGGCAGGCTTTGATTCTCCGTGCCGAGGCCGTAGCTGACCCACGAGCCAAGCGATGGACGCACATCGGCGGTTATGCCCGTGTGAAATTGCAGCGCGGCGGGCTGGTGCTGGTTGTTATCCGAATGCATCGCCCGCAGCAGGCAGATCTCGTCCGCGATGCTCGCGGTTTGCGGCAGCAAATCGGAGATCATCATGCC
>CAXNGR010000491.1:0-4173 GCA_964201265.1 Verrucomicrobiaceae bacterium | reverse complement strand
GCACTGCTGCGCAGCTATGAAGCACGCACGCCTGAAGAACTTGATGCAGCCATCAGCAAAGCGTTCTCAAAAATCACAGCCAAGGATGCGATGGGTTATTTTGCCTCTTGCGGTTATAGTATTATTTAAAATGCTCTAGTGGCAGCATCACCGGGGCTGTGACTAACTTTGGCACCGTCAATCCTGGTGCTACGGTGGGTGCGCTCACCATCACCGGCACTTACACTCAGGGCGGCAGTGGCCTGCTCGTCACCCAGCTTGTGACCCCGACGAACCATGATCAGTTGCTCATCACTGGAGCGGCCAACCTCGGCGGCACCTTGCAAATCGCCACACCCGGCGGAGCACGCCCGGCCTTGGGGGACAGCTTTGACATCATCAACGCAGGGAACGTCACCGGTCAGTTCGCCACGGAGGACAATCCCTTCGCCGGCCCAGGCACCTTGGTGAAGCTCGTCGTTGTGTATGCCCCGACCGCTGTGTTCGTGAATGCCGTGCAGAACAGTTTTCAGAATGCCTTAAGCCGCATCTCATTAACGCCAAACCAGTCGGCTACGGCTGCGGCGCTGGATTCTGCTTTGACGGATGTGCGTCAGGCCGCAGTGCTCGGCTATCTCAACAATCTCAATATCAACGCCGTCCCACAGGAGCTCGAAAGAATCGCCCCGGAAGAGCTGACCGCGATCTACAGCATCGCCTTTGCCCAGCTCGACGCCGAAATACTCAGCGTGCAGCAGCGTCTCGCCTCGATCCGTAACTCGGGCTGGAGCCATTCCCACTACTCCGGCAGCGGCAAAGAAGTCATCCTTGGCAGTCGGCTCTCCGATTCCATTTCGACCGATGATGTCCAATACAGGTTCTTTGCCAACGCGACCGGCCAATACGCGAGCCTCGGAGATACCTCCAACGCCAATGGCTTTGACGTGCAATCGGTGGGCACCACCATCGGGGCTGATGTGCGCTTGGACGAGCATTGGGTTCTTGGAGCTACCCTGGGCTATGCACGATCCAACAGCGATCTCACGGAGGGAGGTTCACTAACTGCCGACGGCATGAGCGCAGCCGTGTACGCCATGTATCTAAGCGGTGCCTTTTACACTGAGTTTTTGGTCGGCGGCAGCTACAACAGCTATGACACCCAGCGTAGCGCACTCGGTGGCATGGCCCAGGGCAGCACCAACAGCAGCAGTTTCGACCTGTATGTCGGGACTGGTTATGACATCCAGGTCAATCAATGGACGCTCACGCCGATGGCCTCCCTGCGCTACAGCATCGTGAACATCGACAGCTTCGAGGAAACCGGCTCCCTGCAACCGCTGCGCTTCGACTCGCAGAATCAGAACTCCCTGCGTTCACGCATCGGCCTGCGTGTCGCCTATACCACCCTCTGCGGCGAGGCCCGAGTCACCCCATCACTCAGTCTGCAATGGCAGCATGAGTTCCTGGACAACGAACTCGCCATCCGATCCGGGTTTGCCAACGGCGCTGGCAGTCCCTTCACTGTGCATGGTCCTGAGACTGGACGCGACAGCGCCCTGATCACCGCAGGCCTCAATTTCGCCTGGAGCCGCTATGCCATCTACTTCGCCTATCAGGCGGAGTTGTTCCGCCGCAACTACGAGAACCACACCTTGATCGCAGGCTTTCGTGTGAGTTGGTGAACTCGACGCAATGCCAGCCTCCTCCACGTCTCCCGGCAGTTCATCCCGTTCCTTGGCAGAAACGGACCGATGATGGAGGGCGGTTGAAGGCACTCACTAAAACTCACGAATTCATCCACTGATCCCACCGTCCTGCAGAGGCACTGCTGCGGAGAGCGCAGGGGAGTGGTTCAAAAGACCATTCAGCGCTCCCAATCTCCTTTGAGCAGCGTCGAAACTACAACTCGTCATCCTCACGGCTGAACATGCGCTGGAGGAAGTTTTTCTTCTTGGGCGGAGGCGGCGGGGCGGCGGGGACGACTTTTTGCGGGAAGCGCTGGGCGGCTTCACCGCCGACCTTGGTGCGGAGGTCCTCGTTGAGAGAGGTATTGCGCACGCCGATGTCATCGGTGACGACCTGCGGCTGGATGAAGACGATGAGTTCTTTGCGGACTGTGCTGTCAGTGTCGGTGCGGAAGAGTTTTCCAAGGCCGGGAATGCGGCCAAGCACGGGCAGGCCCTGTTTGTCGCGAGTTTTTTCTTCGGAGATGAGGCCGCCGAGGACGATGGTGTTGCGGTCTGGGACGGTGACGGTGGTGACGAGTTGCTCAGTGCCGATGATGGGCACCTCGTTGGGCTGCACGAGCTGGGTGCCAACGACGGTATCGTTGACCTGCGCGATGGTGAGGGTGACTTCGCCGTCGGAATTGATGAGGGGAACCACTTCGAGCTTCAGCACCACGTCGCGATACTCAATGGTGGTGGTGGTGTTGCCTTGGGCGGCGTTGTTGTTGGCAAAGACGGTCTGCTGGGAAGGGACGGGGATCTGACGACCGGAGGTGATGACGGCCTTTTTGTTGTTCAAGGCGAAGACCGAGGGCCGGGAGAGGATTTTAAAGTTGTTGTTCGTCTCCAGGGCGGTGACAAAAATTTCCAAGCTGTCGCCCACAGCGCCGTAGAGATTCAGACCACTGGCTGGGCCAAAGGGGGTGGTGATGAAGTTGTTGCGCAGGTCGTTGATGGCACGTCCGACGCCGTTGACGCCGCCGAGAGCGTCGGTGCGGTTGGTGAAGCCGCTGGCAGTGAAGTCAGTACCGTCGCCGGCCCGGCTGAGCCCGGAGACATAGTCGATGCCGGAAGTCATGCCGTCGGAGAGGGTAAGCTGACCGATGACGGTGGCGAGATAGACCTGGGCGGGCTTGCGGTCGAGCTTGTCGAGGAGGCCAGTGGCCTTGTCGATGGACTCCTTCGGGCCGATGACGAGGATGCAGTTGGCCATGGGATCAGCGATGACGCGGGTCTTGCCGACGAGCACGGAGACGGGGGCATTGTCCTCGCTGGGGCCAGAGATGACGTCGGCGCGTGAGCCGATGCCACTGCTGGTGGTCGCGGTGGCGGTGTCTGATGAGGCGGCAGCGGTGCTGCCGACGGTGCCGCCACGGCTGCCCTGGGTGTTACGACCGCCGAGGAGCTGACTGCTGTTGCTGGCGAGTGCTTGCTGGCGCTGCTGCTGCACGGTGCCACCACCGGGAAGCTGGGTGGTGCCGGTGTTGGGATCTTGGAGCAGATCGACGACCGCGCTGAGGACATCGAGCGCGGCGGCGTATTTGAGTTTGCGCTCAAACGGCTCAGCCACTTCGAGAGGCTTGTCGAATTCAGCGATGAGGCTGGCGACGTAGGTGTAGTCTGCCGGGGCGGCGACGACGAGGATTTGGTTCAAGCGGGTGTCCGCGACGACTTGAGCGCTGGGCTGCGGAGCCTGGGCGTTTTGCGGGGAGTTGTTGCCGCTGCTGGAGGGCGTGGGTGGGCGCTGGTTGTTGTCGTTGTTGTTGCCACCACGGCCATCGCTGCCTGGAGTGCCACGGATCGTGTTCACCCCTTTGGTTTCTTTTTCCTGGGCCTGGGCGGTCAGCGTGGCCTGGATGATCTGGGCGATGGTCGCGGCATCGCCGTAGGTGATGGGGATGAATTTGGTGACCAGGGAGGAGCCGGTGTCGCCCACATCGACGGTGTCGCGGATGCTGATGAGCTGCTTCACGACGGTGGCGCTTTCCGTGATGAGCAGCCCGGGCGGCGTGGTGACGGCGGTGATGCGGCCATAGGCACCGAGGCCGACGTGGCCGGAGAACATGGTGGCAGCGTCCTCGGGGGCGAGGTAGTCCAGCTTCATGAAGTAGGACACGATGCTCTCGTTGTCCGGGATGTCCTGTGGGCTGGTGTAGAACGAGACCCCATGGGAAAACTGCACCGCGCTGGCGCTTTGATTGCGCGCGGGCAAGATCTTGGCGCTGGTGCCGCCGGGTTCCTTGACGATGGCGTAGCCGTTGGTGAGGAGCGAGGCCTCGATGAGCTTAACGGCCTCATCTTTGGGCACCGGCTTCGGTGTGACGAGGCTGATCTGCGCCCCTTCGAAGATGTTGGTGTCCTTGATGAGCGTGAGGCCGGTGAGCTTTTCGTAGATGGCGAGGATGTCGGCCACCGGATTGGCGGCGAACTGCATCATGACCATGTCACCCGTGATGGTGAAGGTTTC
>CAXNGR010000490.1:0-4177 GCA_964201265.1 Verrucomicrobiaceae bacterium | reverse complement strand
CGAATCGGGGTGCTGCGCGATGAGCGCCGCCTCGATCACCTCCATGTAGCCTCCGCCTTGCGTGATGGAATCACCGAGAAAGAGGATGCGTTGTTCTTGGGGCAGTTCAGCAGCGCATAGGCCGGTGGCGAGGAGGAGGGAGAAGAGGAGAGGACGCATGAGAATGAAATTAGATGCCGACGAGTTCGCGCAGCGGCGTGCCGGCGTCCGTCACAGGGCGCGGGCGCTGGATGGGATCAAGGAATTCGTGATTCGGGGCGATGCCGAGGAGATGAAACATCGTCGCCGCGAGATCCGGTGGTCTCACCGGCCTGTCCGCCGGGAATGCGCCGATTTTGTCGCTCGCGCCGATGATCTGACCGCCCGCGATGCCCGCACCGGCCATGGCGACGGAAAACACATTGCCCCAGTGATCGCGACCACCGCTTTTGTTGATCGTGGGCGAGCGCCCAAACTCGCCCATCACGACCACGAGCGTCTCATCCAGCAAACCGCGCGACTGCAAATCCTCGATCAAAGTCGAATACGCCACGTCGAACTGCGGTGCCAGCACATCGCGCACTCGTGGGCCATTTCGCTGATGCGTGTCCCACAGCGGGCTGCCTTGATTGAAATCCCCCGGCTCCCGCGGCCAGTTCACCTGCACCAACCGTGTGCCCGCCTCGATGAGGCGACGCGCCAGCAGCACGCTCTGGCCGAATTTGCCACGCCCATAGCGCTCCCGCATCACCGCAGGCTCACGCTCGATCTCCAGCGCGGCACGACTGGCCTCGGAGTGGATCAAATCGAAGGCCCGCTGATGCATCGCGTCCGTTTCATTGATCAACGGATTGGCCAACGCAGCGCGAAAGCTCGCATCCATTTGCCGCAGCAGGCTGCCGCGCTCGGAGAAGCGCACATCCGTCATGCCGTCGGCCAAACTCATGCCCTCGATGCGCATGCGTTCCGCTGCCGGATCACATTTGATGAGCTGCGGATGCCACGGCGCGCCCATGAAGCCGCCATTCTGGCCCGGCCACACGATGTTGCCGTTGTTCTCGATCCGCTCCGGCAAAACCACCGACGACAGCGGCGAGCGCTCGCTCGGTTTCAGCGCCCCGACCGCCGCCGCGATGCTCGGCCAGTCGTTGCCGCTCGGCGGCACGCTCTCTGCCTTTGAAAGCGGCTCGTAGCCCGTGAGCATGAACGCCCCGCTCGTCGAGTGCGCATTGATGCCCGTGGTCATCGACCGGATCACCGCGATCTGATGCATCCGCTTCGCCGTGCGCGGCAGTGTCTCGGAAAAATGCACGCCCGGCACCGAGGTCGGGATCGACTTGAAGTCCCCGCGAATCTCCAGCGGTGCGTCCGGCTTTGGATCAAAGGTCTCATGCTGCGGCGGCCCGCCGCTGAGAAACAGGATGATGCAGCTTTTCGCCCGGCCAAACGAGCCATCCTTGCTCTTCAGCCCCTTCGCCTGAAGCAACGACGGCAACGAAAGCCCCAAACAGCCCAGTCCGCCGACGCGAAGCCATTCGCGGCGGTTGAACGGGGTGGTTGGACGACCAGAAAACATCGGCGCAGACTACGCCTCGCGTCGAGTCAGTCTCTCAGCCCACCTTAACCCTCGGCTCGTGTCCGATAAGTCGGCAGCCGCAGTTTCCACCGCATCGCCGCCAGTCGCAGCACCAAAATAACCGCCATGCCGATGTAGCGATGGTTTTCTGATACCGGCAGCCACTTTTGCAGCAGCACAAACACCAGTGCGCCGACAAACACCGCCGTCGCATACAGATTCACATCCGGCTGAAACACCAGCGGGAGCACGCCGCGCAGCACATCACGCAAAATGCCGCCTGCCACGCCGGTGACGATGCCCAGCAGGATCGCCACGATACCTGGCGTACCAAACGCCAGCGCCTTTTCCGTACCCGCGATGCCAAACAAGGCCAAACCGAACGCATCGGCAGTGGAAAGCATCTTTTCAGGCATGTGAACGAACCGCGCCGCCACAAACGTCACCACCGCCGCGATGAGCGCCGTCCAGACATGATGTGGTTGTTCGATCCAAAACACCGGGCGTACACCGAGACACAAATCCCGAATCGTCCCGCCCCCCACCGCTGTCACCAATGCCAGCACCATCACCCCAAACAAATCCATCCGCTTTCCCTCCGCTGCGAGAACAGCAGCGATCGCACACACAGCGACGGCAAAGTATTCGATCCAAGCAGGCATGACGTCAGTGTTTCAAATAATGCTCAATGCCGTTCAGAAACATCTGCACAGCCACCATGACCAGCAGCATGCCCATGAGACGCTCTACCGCCAGGGAGCCTTTCTCTTTGAGCACTCGCGCAATGGCAGGCGAGCACAGCAGCACCGCAGCCGTGATACACCATGCGATCAGCAGCGCTGCAAACCACCGCCACAGATGCTCCGGCTGCGTGCTGACCAGCACCAGCAGCGTCGCCAGCACGGACGGTCCCGCGATCATCGGCGTGGCCAGCGGCACGATGAACGGCTCGACCTGCGGCTCGTCTGCCTCATGTCGCGACGGCGGAAAGATCATTTTCAGCGCGATCAAGAACAGCACGATGCCCCCACTGATAAACAACGCCTCCTGCTTCAAATGCAGCAGCCCCAGCAGCCACGGCCCCGCAAACAAAAACACGACCAGAATCACCAGTGCGATGACCAGCTCCCGCGCGATCACCCGCAGCCGTTTCTCCGGCGGCACGGGTCGCAGCCCCGCCACAAACGTCGCCACGTTCCCGAGCGGGTCCATGATCGTTACCAGCAGCAGCGTGGCGGAGAGAGTGTCCATGGTCAGCAGTTGAGCATGGTTCGGACTTCAACAAAAGCCTTCACCGCCTTCTCCAAATCCGCCCGCGTGTGAGCGGCGCTGATCTGCGTGCGGATGCGGGCCTTACCCTGCGGCACGACCGGGAAGCTGAAACCGATGACATAGACACCCCGTTCCAGCATCGCGTCGGCAAATTTCGAGGCCAGCGCGGCATCGCCGAGCATCACCGGCACAATGGGATGCTCGCCGGGGGCTATGTTGAAGCCAGCGGCGGTCATTTCGGCGCGGAAATAGCGTGAGTTGGCCTCCAGCGTGTCGCGCAAAGTAGTGCTCTGCTTTAGCAGGCACAGAGCTGTGATTGATGCTCCAGCAATCGAAGGACAAAGCGTGTTCGAGAACAAGTAAGGCCGAGAACGCTGACGCAGCAGCTCGATGATCTCTTTGCGCCCGCTCGTGTAACCGCCACTGGCACCGCCGAGAGCCTTGCCAAGCGTTCCAGTCAGGATGTCGATGCGGCCCATGACATCGCAATGCTCGTGCGTGCCGCGACCATGCGCACCCATGAAGCCGACGGCGTGGGAGTCATCGACCATCACAAGCGCACCATATTGATCCGCGAGATCGCAAATCGCCTTCAGCGGAGCGACGAAGCCGTCCATCGAGAACACACCGTCGGTGGCGATGAGCTTGAAGCGAGCTCCTTTGGCATCCGCCGCGACGAGTTGGGCCTCGAGATCGGCCATGTCGCAGTTTTTGAAGCGATAGCGCTGCGCTTTGCACAAACGCACGCCGTCGATGATCGAGGCGTGGTTGAGTTCGTCGCTGATGATCGCGTCTTCGGGTCCGAGGATCGTTTCAAAGAGGCCGCCGTTCGCATCAAAGCACGAACCATACAGAATCGTGTCCTCTGAGCCGAGAAAGTCCGTCAGCGAAGCCTCCAACTCCTTGTGAACGCCCTGCGTGCCGCAGATGAAGCGCACGCTGGCGAGGCCGTAGCCCCAATGCTCCAGCGCCTCATGCGCCGCCTGCCGTACCTTCGGATGCTGCGCGAGGCCGAGGTAATTGTTCGCGCACATGTTCAGCACTGCCGCGCCGCCATTGGCACGCACGAGCGTGCCCTGAGGCGTGGAGAGTACGCGCTCACGCTTGTAGGTTCCTGCCGCTCGGATGGCGTCGAGTTGAGACGTGAGATGGTCTTTGAAAGTCGTATTCATGGCATTCATTTCGTCCAGTCGAGCACGATTTTGCCGCAGTTGCCGCTTTCCATGGCGGCGAAGCCTTGTTCGAAGTCGGTGTAGTGGAAGCGATGGGTGATGATGGGTTTGATGTTCACGCCATTTTCGAGCATGACGCTCATCTGATACCAGGTCTCATACATCTCGCGGCCGTAGA
>CAXNGR010000489.1:0-4182 GCA_964201265.1 Verrucomicrobiaceae bacterium | reverse complement strand
CGAGAAGCCGCGAAAGCCCTCGGCCTGCCAAACTGGGACAAGCCCGCCGCCGCCTGCCTCGCCTCCCGCGTGCCCTACGGCACCAGCGTGACGCCGAAACTGCTCTCCCAGATCGAACGCGCCGAAGCCGCGCTGTTTGATCTCGGCTTTCGTGAGCTGCGCGTGCGCCATCACGGCGATGTCGCGCGCCTTGAAGTGCCAGAAGCCGATTTGCTGCGTGCCCTGCAGCAGCGCGAGGAAATCACCGCCGCGCTGCGTGCCACGGGGTACACCTACATCACGCTCGATCTCGCCGGCTTGCGCTCCGGCAGCATGAACGAAGTGCTCAAAGCCCGCTCGTAGCTAGACTCTCCAGAGTCGAGCCGAATGTCTTTTGGCTTTCACAATTCTCTGAAAAAAACCTCGGAGCATGAATTCCACAGCAGCAGGCAACCTTGAACCTCTGGCCCGGCTCGGGAGAGTCAGGCGACACATTTCCGCATGAACGAATCAAAACTCCGTGACCTCCTGGCCCAGGTCAGTGACGGCAAACTGCCGCCGGATCAGGCTCTGGAACGCCTGCGCACGCTCCCGTTTGCCGAGGCGGGCCAAGTGCTCGCAGACACGCATCGCGTCATCCGCCAGGGCTTCCCGGAAGCCGTCTATGCAGCAGGTAAAACGCTCACGCAGACCTCGGACGCGCTCACCGCCCTCGTCGCCGCGCATGGCTGCGCTCTCGCCACACGGGTGTCGCCTGAGATGGCGGCGCTTTTGCTCCAGCGCTTTCCCACCGGCAGCTACGACGGCGTTTCTCGGTTGTATCGCGTCGGTCAAATGGAGCGGCCGTTCCAATCGGCCACGGTGGCTGTCGTTTGCGCAGGAACTTCCGATGTGCCCGTCGCCGAAGAAGCCGCGCAGACCCTTGAATTCGCCGGAGCCAGAGTGAAGCGCATCACAGATGTCGGTGTGGCGGGCCTGCACCGCTTGCTTGCCCGGCTGGATGATTTACGCGCTGCTAGCCTTGTCATCGCCATCGCAGGCATGGAAGGCGCTCTTCCCAGCGTGCTCGGCGGTCTCGTCGCCGCCCCGGTCATTGCCGTGCCCACCAGCATTGGCTACGGGGCTCATTTGAGCGGCTTTTCCGCCCTGCTTACCATGCTGAACTCTTGTGCCAGTGGATTGACCGTGGTGAACATCGACAACGGATTTGGCGCAGCGGTGGCATCGCTGCGCATTCTGAACGCCCAGGTTTCGCCAGCCTGAGAGGCGGATAATCCGCGCCTTGTTATAATTTTCATAAATTAATCCTCGATTTAGAGCAACTGTATCATAGATTTTATAATCTATGAAGCTCTCCAGACTCTTTTTGATGGTCTTTACCGCCCTAACCGCGACGACTAGCGCCGCCACCATTTCGGTGACCGGTGTGGACGATAATGGCTCGGGAGGCGTGTACAACATCGACGGCGTGAACTATTGGTGGATGTGCGTGGAGCCAGGGCCGCCAGCGGTTCAGGTGCCGACCCTGGGGCAGACCATCACGGCGGACTCACAGTCTTTTCTCGACGGCTGGGACCAGCAGAATCAGGAGCGTCTTGATCTCTACACTGCCGATCCGAGTCTCTACACCACAGCCATCCCGCGTCAGGTCGCGGTGATGGAGTATGTGCTCGACACCTACCTCCCCTGGAGCACCCTGGCGGGGGCATCAGGCCGCTTCATTGAGCAGAGCAGCGATTCCTCGCTCTACGCAAACGACGACGCCTTCTACAACTCGTTCTTTGCCGTGCAGAATTTCCTGGCTGAGACCTATGGCAAGACGGTGAAGGAGGACTTCACCAACTTGGGAGATTACGTCGATTATTACAACGGCAACGTCACCCCCGCTGGCATCGCCCGGTCCGGCATCTTCCAGAGTATCCTCACTGACGTGGAGAACAAAGGAAACGCCTTCTTTGACTCCTACACCGCGCAGCACGGCTACTTCATCGCGAACACGCTCTTTCCCTCGGCTGACCCGGACAACTGGCAGGATGCTCTCGTCATTGCCTCCTTCGCTCCTGTGCCGGAACCAGGCGGAGCACTGCTGATCGCCACCTGCGGCATCGCCTGGATGATCCGCCGTCGGCGTTTGCTGGCCTGAGGCCTGTCGGAAGGCACATGAACCGGGCAAACTGCCCGGAGCACTTCAGACAGGCACAATGCCTGTCCTACCATGTCTCTCGAAGACACCCTCTATCCGCTGCTCAAGCTCTACGAGGCAGCGCCGCAGCCGGTCAAATCGCTGGCGGGCAGGGCGTATCGGGCCATTCCGGCCTCGTGGCGTTACGGCGCGGCCTACACGCGGTTTCAAACCGAGGCGCGGGAGGTGGAGACGTGGGATGCGGAGACCATCCGGCGCTATCAGATCGCGGCGTTGAGGGATTCGCTGATCGCGGCGTCGAAAGCGCCGTTTTATGCGGAGCGCTTCGCAGAGTGCGGCGTCGATCCGACGAAGTTCGAGTCGTTGGAGCAACTCGCGGACTACCCGTTGCTGACGAAGCAGGATCTGTTGCTGCATCGTGAGCAGATGGCGAACCCGGAGTTCCCGGCGAAGCAGCGGCTCTATATCACCACGGGCGGATCAAGCGGCGTGCCGGTCGGGTTTTATCTGCACAAGGGCGTGAGCCGACCGAAAGAGCAGGCCTACCTCGAAGCACAGTGGTCGCGGCGTGGCTATCGCGTGGGAGATCGTGTGGCGGTGATTCGCGGCGGTGTCACGTCCAGCAAGGCACGCGGCGGCATCAGCTACTACGATGCGACGCGGAACTGGCTCATCCTGTCCTCCTATCACCTCTCGCCGGAGCGTCTGCCGGAGTATGTGGCCGCGCTGGACAGGTTCCGACCGCAGCACCTGCATGCGTATCCCAGCGCGGCACTGATGCTGGCACGCGGATTGGAGCAGGCGGGCTTGAAGCTCGATTTCCCGCTCACCTCGCTGCTCTGCGGCTCGGAAAAGCTCACGGCGGAGTCACGGCAGCATCTGGAGCAGTTTTTTGGTGCCCGTGTTTGCCACTGGTACGGCCATAGCGAGCGTGTGGTGCTCGCCGCGCAGGGCCGCACCTCGAATCACCTGCATTTCTGGCCCACCTACGGTTTCGTCGAGTTCGGCGAAGCGAATGCAGAAGGCCATCGCGAGATCATCGGCACCTCGTTTCACAATCACGTCATGCCGCTGATCCGGTATCGCACGGGAGATTATGGTAGCCCGACTTTCCAAAGTCGGGATTCAGGATCGGAAGACTCGAAATTGGAATTTCGAGCTACATGGCCCGCTGTCGAAGCCGTGGTGGGCCGTGATTATGAGTTTCTCATCAGCGCCACCGGTCGTCGCATCTCGCTCACGGCGATCAACATGCACGACAACATCTTCGACGGCCTCCTGGCCGTGCAGTTCTTCCAGGAACGCCCCGGCGAGGTGGAATGCCGCTTTCAACCCGGCCCGCAGTGGCATAGCAGCCGCGAGGATGCGATGCAGGTGGGCTTGCAGAAGAAGCTGGGGGATGACTTCACTCTCACGCCGCGTGAAGTGAAGGAAGTGGAGAAGACGAGTGCGGGAAAGCACAAGTGGCTGGTGACAACGTTGAAATGAAAAAGCGTCCTACCCGCAATTCGATCTTCACATTGATCGTCGATTACGATGGTGGAACCTATATTTCACAATGGTCTGCCACGTCCCCAAAGCGAGCTCTCGTGAAATGGGCGCGTTCGTTTGATTTTTCGGTGATTCCCCGCGTGAAAAATTCATGGCTTGAAGATTTGCGAACGCACATAGCAAGAGAGAGACCTGTCCGTATTTCAGGAACGAAAGCAGTATGGTGTGAAAGTGGGGCTTTAGGTAACAAGCTAATGATTATTAACATAGTTCGCACCGCCACTTCTCACGCATGACACCTCAAGCGGGAATTTTTTGTTCCCCATAAACTTGATGAACATCAAGACTTAGCATGAAACAACTCGCTCAATACCAAGACGGACGTCTCGAACTGCAGGACGTGCCTGCGCCGGTGCCGCCGCCGGGGGGGATTCTGGTGCGGACGACGTGCTCGGTGATCTCGCCGGGGACGGAGCGGATGAAGGTGGAACAGGCGCGAATGTCGCTGCTGCAAAAGGCGAAGGCGCGGCCGGATCAGGTCAAAAAAGTGATCGACACGGCGAAGACGC
>CAXNGR010000488.1:0-4187 GCA_964201265.1 Verrucomicrobiaceae bacterium | reverse complement strand
CGAGGTTTACGCCTGCATAGGCGGCCTCGACGGGGCAAAAGCACGAAGCTTCAAGTCTGCTTCCCTGAGCCTGCAAAATCGCTCAACTAAAAAGGCAGTTGGAGCCTCAACCGCGCATCGGCTTCACGAACGCTGCCAACCTTTACTTCCGCAGCGTCAGCCAAACCCAGCGGAAGGGCCAAGTGACGGCAAAAATGACCGAGCCGATCAGCGCGGCGACCAGGTTCATCGGGATCAAAAGCACTGTGAGGAACGGATTCAGGATCTTCTGCACCAACGCAACACGCGACCAAGCGATGGTGATAGCGACGATGATGATGATGCCCGCAAACTTCAGAATTTTCACTTTCAGCGGCCCCATGGCCTCGAAGAAATCATGGAAGTGCAACTCGGAGAGAAGCAGCAGCCCGACGTAGCCGATCAGGATGAAGGCGGTGTGCTCCAGCACCGGATATTTGGCGATCATCTTGATCGCCACACCTGCCACCAGTCGCAGCGCGATGATGCCGATGGTCACGCCCACATAGACCGGCCACAAATCCTTCGGACTCAGGGCGATGGCCGCCACCACATTGTCCACGCTCAGGCTCAGGTCCATGAGCGAGATCATGGCGATGGTGCTGGCAAAGGTGCGGTGATGCACGTTCACCACTTCACCCTCATCCTCGGCCACGTCCTTTTGCCCAGCAAAGTGGGCGCACATCAGCCAGACAAGGTAGAGCGCCCCAATCAGCATCACCCAGTGGTTGTTGATGATCCAGGAAGCAAACAGCAGCGCCACCACGCGGAAGCCATACGCGCCGATGTAGCCGATGTTCATGGCCTTTGCTCGCTGCTTTTCATCCAGGTGCGAGGCCATGGCGGCGATGGCCAGGGCGTTGTCCACCGAGAGCAATCCCTCAATCAGAATCAGGCCCAGGATGACGGGCAGGGCTTGAACAAAAGCGGCCCAGAGTTCGGGCAGGGAGGTGGCGAGGAGTTCGACAGGCATGGGCGCGAATGATGGAGGAGAGGGCCATGCTTTCCAGTACCATTTGGAGCAGAAACAAGATCACCCCGCCCCATCGGCTGGAGCGGGGTGATCGGCACCATTCGGCAGGTTGAAAAATTACGCGTATGAGGACTCCACACGCTTCGCCACGTCCTTGTAGCCGTAGTCCGCATTGTAGATTTCTTTGAGCGCGTCGAGGCTCCCGGGCTTGTCGCCCATTTTCTCCAGCACGTTCGCCAGTTCGTAGAGCACCTCTTTTTTGATCGCATCCATGATGAGCAGCTCCTTGGAGGCCTCCAGAAGCGAGGTCTTGGCCAAGTCGTTCATGTTCTTGCGCTCAAAGCAGCGCCCTAGAAGCAGGATGGCCTTGATGCGCATGTTCGGGTTGGATTTCGCCTGCTGAAGCTCTGGGATCGCCTCCGTGAACATGCCAGCATTGAAGTAAGCCTGGCCCAGTTCGTAGCGCAGCGTCTTGTCCGTCGGGTTGCGGTCCACGCGTCCTTTGGCCTCGTTGATGACGACGCTGGAGCGCTGGCGGCGGATTTCGGCCACCTGGGCGCGTTTTTCCTCAATGTCTGGCGCGTCCGGGTTGGACTCAATGTCGCGCTCGAAGTCCTCGATCTGCTGGTCCTGCACCTTGTCACGAATGATCTCCACCTTGCGCTGCAAGGCCACATCCCCTGGGTTCAGGGTGAGGGCGTAATCATAAAACATCAGCGCGTTTTCGATCTGGCCGAGCTTTTCATACAGATCGGACATGCGCTTGACGATCATGATGTTCGTCTGATCGGCATTGTACTGCTCGATGGTCTCGGCCAGGAACTGCTCCATCTGCTCCTGGGTCATGCCTTGGCGGCTGAGCATTTCCAGTTTCGCGGCCTCGCCGCCGTCCTTCATGGCGTTGCGGAAATTGTCGCTGCCCCAGCCTTGGCGTAGGATGGAGGTGCGCGCTGCGGAGTCTTTTTCACCTTTCATCGCCTCCATGTCACGCGGGTTCACTTTGACGATCAGGCGGTAAACCTCGCTGGCTAGCTCTGGCTGTTCATGAGCCATGTAATGCTGCGCTAGCTTGTGCATGTGCTTCGTGTTCTCCGGGTGGCCAGCGCGGATGGTCTCCAGCGCGAAGGCCGCCAACTCGGGGAAGTGCATCTTCATCGCGATCTCATAGAGCTGCTCGTTCGCGTTGAGGTTGAAGGGATCTTTGCGGAAGACGTTCTCTTCCATGTCCGCGATCTGTTCTGCTGGCTCCTTTTTGGAGCTGGGCTTGAAGCCGCCGAGGCCAAAGCTGAATTTCTTACCGCCGCTGCCGCCGCTGGCCTCGCTCTCCGCGCTGCGCAGCAGCTTGCGACCATCGATGAAGCCCACATTGGCCGTCACGATGGGCATAAGCTGGTCGATCACATACTCCCAATTTTTCCGCTCGGCGGAGATCAGTACTTTTTTCCAGAGGGCCTGGTACCTGGGGTCGAGTTCGGCTTCCTTGACGATCATAATCCTTGTGGGGGCTTGGGCTGGTTTGGGTGGATGCGTATTGAGGTCACTTTTTGCCGCCGCCGAACCAGGCGGCGATCGCGCGCAACTCCTCGCCCGTGCCTTCGGTCAGCGCCTTCAGGCTGAATCCGTGCTCAAAGAGCACCATCCAGATGAAGGTGGCGGTGATGAAGGCCAGGGTCCAGAGGACTTTGGAGAGGAGACGCATGCGGGAATTTATTCACTCTATGAAGAAAAGGTGGGAATCGTCCAGCACGGAGTTACGCGGGCGGAAAAACCTTCACTCCTTTTCAAACAGCAGCCGAAGGCTGTTCAGGCACACCACCACCGTGCTGCCCTCGTGCGTCAGCACCCCCAAAGTCAGCGGCACGAGGCCAAACAGCGCCACCCCCGCCATCACGATCACACTGCCGAGGGAGATGATCAGGTTCTGCTGAATGATGCGCCGCGCTTGCTGGCTGATGCGCCGGGCGGAGAGCAATTTTTCGATCTTGTCCTGCATCAGCACCACATCGCTCTGCTCCAGCGCCGCATCGCTGCCTCGTGCCCCCATCGCCACGGAAACGTAAGCTGCTGCCAGGCTGGGGGCATCGTTCACGCCATCGCCGATCATGGCGACTTTGTGCCCTGCCTGGGTCAGTTCACGGATTACCGCCACCTTGTCCTCCGGGTGCAAACCGGCCCGCACCTCGGCTATGCCGAGTTTTTCGCCAACCTCAATGGCCGCCGCTCGGCGGTCACCCGTCAGCATGATCGTGCGCACGCCCTCAGCCGCGAGTTTCTCCAAAACTCCCCGGCTTCCAGCGCGAATCTCGTCCTTCAGCAGCACGCGCCCCACGATCTGCTCATGCAGCACCCACACCTCGCTGAATCCCATCGGCGCGTCCGGCACACCGGCCAGCACCTCGCCCAACGCGCTGTCTTTGACGAGTTCCCGCCTCCCCACATAGCTCAGGCCGCCCTCGGTGCGCCCTCGCAGCCCCTGACCGGCGATGGACTGAAACTCGGCCAACTTTTCCGCCACGATGCCCTGCGCCTGCCCATGACGCGTGATCGCCCGTGCGATGGGATGGTTCGAGTTCGCCTCCAAACTCACCGCAATGCGCAACACATCCGTTTCACGACCGGCAGGGAAACTTTCGATCTTCGTCACCTTCAATTCGCCCTCAGTGAGCGTTCCCGTCTTGTCCATCGCGATGACATCGACCTCCGCCAGCTTCTCAATCGCCGCGCCCCCCCGGAAAAGCACACCCCGCCGAGCTCCCCAGGCGATGGCGGCCAAAATCGCCGATGGAATCGACAAAACCAACGCGCAGGGGCTCATGACCACCAGCAGCGTCATCGCCCGATAAAACGACGACTTCGACAACGCCGTGTTTTCAAATGGTGGGATGCCAAACCCCAGCCACCACACGAAAAACATCAGCGCCACGACACTGAGCGTCAAAATCGTGTAGCGCGTGCCAAAACGGTCCGTGAAGCGCTGGCTCGGTGCCCGCAGATGCTGCGCCGTTTGGATCAACGTGATGATTTTGGCTAGTGCGCTCTGTGTTGCAGGCCGGTCCACCCGCACCTGCACCAGACCCCACTGGTTCAGGGTGCCGCCGTAAATCGGAGCACCCGTTTCCTTCGTGATCGGCACCGCCTCGCCCGTCAGCGTGGATTCATCCGCCGCCGTCGAGCCTGAAATCACCGTGCCATCCAC
>CAXNGR010000487.1:0-4195 GCA_964201265.1 Verrucomicrobiaceae bacterium | reverse complement strand
GCCAGGGTGACGAGGCCGGAGTTGTCACGTTGCTTGGTGATCTTAAAGGCGGAATCATCCACCTCCCGGACAAGGGGGCAGGAACTGCGTGCTGAAGGCACTTGCTCAATGAGCACCGAGCGCCCCGTCTTGGTCAGCGTGCCACGCATACTGTAGGGGTTCGCCATATCAAGGCGCTGGCTTTGAATACGCACGAGATTGACCAGCCCGCGCGCAACATCTTGGTAACTGGCCAGCAATGGTGCTAGCAACGCGCGAGGCTTCTGCGCGGTCGGAATTTCACCTGACAGATGATCCGGCGCGAGTTTTTGCAGGGCGTTGCGCAGCTCACGCATCGGCGCGATGACGCCCACGGCGGCGCTGGCGAGGCAAGAACCCAGCAGTTCGGTAAAATCCGCTGCTGGGAGCGACTGATCCGGGAGCGTCGGTCCCCCGCCCTGCTCAGAGAGATAGGAGCGCAGAAACTTGGCCTGCTTTTCAAAACTGGTCTTCAACGCCCTCTTTTTTCCTGCCGGGTTGTCCAGCACCCGGAAATCCGCCGCCAGAACTTGCACGGCTTGCGGGGCGTTTTGCACGATGCGCAGGCTATCCAAGGGCGACTCAGTGAGAAATTCGCCGCGTTCACACACCGCTACGGCTGTCTCCAGTGCCCGGCAGGCCAGCATGATGGCCAGCCAGCCTGGAATGTCCTGCTGCCGCGCCAAGTAAGGCCTCAACGGCTCACCGTCGATGTTGCTGGTGATGTAAAACGGGTTCCCCTCATCCTCACCAAACTCAATCATCCGTGCTAGGGCGGGATGGCCCCGCTTTTGCAGGGATTTGCAGGCCTCCTCAAACGCGGGTCGGTTCGCCAGCGGCTCCAACAGCACATGGCAGTGGACGTATTCGAGGCGCTGCATGTCAAAGGCCAGCACAGACACCTGCTCGGCATTGCGCACCAGCTCGACGTTGTTGCCGTCGGCGTCCTGGATGATTTGATAATGCCTGAATTGACTCGGCTCCGACATGAGGGCGTTTGGAGAAGGGTATGAGCAACTATCCTGCCATGCCTCCAAGGTTCAAGCCAGCGTTTCGTTCCTGATTGCTTGAAAAGATCAGAGCGCAGCCCAGAGCCTCTGATCCATGACACTATTTCTGCTCAAACCGCTTCCGCAGTTCGTGGAAATAACGGCGCACCTGCTCGCGGCGGGCCGGAGGCAGCGCGGACTCATCCAGGGCGGCTTCCTCGGCTTGGATGGCCTCCAGCGCGGTCTGAGTGGCGCTGCGGGTGCTTTGCTCAGTTCGCGGACCGCCTTCGATGCTGCGCACGGTGCTGCGGCCCTCGTTGTTTTGCTGGGCCTGCACCACGCTTTGATTGCCACTTTCCTGTTTCTGGGTGGGCTGGTTATTAAGATCCGCTTTGCCGGCACCGGGCTGCGGGCCTGAACTTGGCATGGCGATGCTCGCGCCGCCGGGGGGCTGATCGGGATCACCTGGCATGATGAGGGTCGGCGCTTGGTTGTCAGGTTTCGCTGCGCCAGGCACAGGCGCAAAGAGCATGGGCTGCCCCCCCGGCTGCGGGTTGTTTTGACCAGGCTGGCCTTGCTGCCCCTGCCCCATCGTCATCTGCTGCGGCTGCCCCTGGCCATTGCCTTGCTGAGGTGCTTGCTGCATTTGCTGGCCTTGCTGCCCCAGACCGGGCGGTGTGAGCATCTGCTGCGGCTGTTGCGCCTGTCCAACCTGGGGCGTGTTGCCTTGCTGCCCTTCCTGGCCGTTTTGACCTTGCTGACCCGCCTGGCTCATCTTCTGCATCGATCCGTTGTCGTTTTGACCGGCGATGCTGCTGCCGGAGTCACGCAACTGCTGTGCGAGCTGCTGCAACTCCTCACGCGTTTGCTCGCGCAAGGCGAGATCATTCAGTTTTTCGGCGAGCTTTTGAAATTCATCGCCTGCACCCGCCGCGTTGCCCTGCTGCATCTGATCTCCGGCAGCGAGGACATTTTGGCCAACCGTGCGTTTGCGATCCTGCTCCTCGGACTGCTGTTTCACGTCCTTGAGCGTTTCATTCATGCGCTCCTTCGCCTCGGCGCTGAGTTGAGGCGATTTGAGCTGGTTGGCGAGCGTCTCGGCGGCTTTGGCGGCCGCCTGGGTGTTCTTGGCGGCCACGGAATCGCCAAGGTCGGCGGTGTCAGCATGCTTGCGGAGTTCTTCGATGAGTTTCTCGGACGCCCAGGCTTCTTTGCCGCTGCCGAGCTCGTCGGCCAGCTTTTCTGCGTCACGAGCACGACGCTCCAGTTCAGCCAAAACGCCGCGCGCATCCTTGCCAGCAGCATTGGCGAGGTCTTCGGCGGTCTTTTGCACTTTCTGCTTCAAGTCTTCCACCTGCTTGCGCTCTTCATCCTTGAGCCCGGCGAGCTTTTTTTTCTCCCAGTCGGTCTGCGTGAGTTTTTTGGCTTCCTCGGCGGCCTTGCGGGTCATTTCCGCGTCCATCGGGATGGCTTCGGAAGGTGGCGCGGTGACAATGCTCACCAAGCTGCCAAGAATCGCGATGCCCAGCGGCAACGCCAGCCAGCGGTCCGGTCGCAGCGGCAGATCTTTCGTCAAGGCAGGCAACGCCTGTGGCAAAATCTCACGCTGCATGGCGATGTGAGCCCGCGCGGCATCCCCGTCTTCGCGGCGTTGCTCAAACCACCACGCGGAAGCGAAAGCCTCACGCCTGCCTGCGGCCTGATCCCAAAGCGCAAGGGCGCTGAATTCTCCCGGCCGCTGCCACCACGCATAAGCCAGACTTCCCGCCAGCCAGAGCAGCAGCCCAAGCCACGGCATGAGCGCCGCTGAACCACGGAGCAGAGCCAAAGCCAAAAGCAACAGCACCAGCGAGGCCGGAATCAGCGTCATGCGTAGCACGGCCAGCCAACGCCGCAGCACCACCCACACCTGCACCTTCCGCGCCACGGGGGCGAAGATGGCATCTGCGGTGCTGGACGTGCTCATGGCAGTCATTACACCTCAGAACGCAGGCCGGGCCAAGTACTTTGGGAAACCGCTGAACAAATCAAATCACGCAAACTTCGTGACGCCGGGCTGTGGCAGCGGGCCCGGATCAAACTTGTCGCCGTATTGAAGATTGTCGGGCGCGAGATCCTGCTTGGAAGACAACATCGCCAGGGCCACGCGCTCGGGAGCCTTGTCCTTCTTCGGGGTCTTGCCCTTGCCTTCGGCTTCGGGCGCGGGAGGCGGAGAATCGTCTTTCCAGGCGAGCTTCTGTCCGGTGTAAGCGGCCTCACGGCCCATGATCGCGATGAGTGTGCTGCTCATCATGCGGTCGCCATCGTTGATGACCTCGCCACTGCGGATGGCATTGAAGAGCGCCTGATGCTCAAGGTCGTACATGTTTTTCTCCTCACCGCGCCAGCGCCAGCGTTTTTCACCTTCAATGAAGGGCGCTGAGCCTTTGCCAATGACCAAGCGGCCTTTGGTGCCCAGAATGTTGTCGATGACCTCGTTGTGGCAGCCGGTGATCTGGCGGTTTGTGAGGTGGCAGATGGTGCCGCCCTCCCATTCGTAAGCGCAGTGGAAGTGATCGAAGATATTGCCGTCTTCCGCTGGTCGTTGGCGACCGCCAGTGGCGATCACGCTGACCGGGGGCTGATCCTTCATGGCCCAGCAGATCTTATCGAGGCTATGCACGGCCTGCTCGACGATGCTGTCGCCGCTGAGCCAAGAGAAATTGTACCAGTTGCGCACCTGCCACTCGACATCGCCCATTCCCGCAGGGCGGCCAGCGGCTGGCGGCATGGGTTTGACCGGTCCGGCGTAGTAGGTGGCCACAATGCTAGAGATGTCGCCGATCTGGCCGTCGTGCAGCCGCTTGTAGCACTCAATGCGGCTGGTGGAGTAGCGCCAGCAGAAGCCGGCCACGAGGTTGAGCTTCTTCTGCTTCGCTTTTTCGACGGCGGCCTGCGCGACGCGATAACCGGCGGCATCCACGGCCATCGGCTTCTCGCAGAAGATGTGTTTTCCGGCCTCGACGGCAGCGGTGAGGTGCTGCGGACGGTATCCTGGCGGGCTGGCGAGCAGCACGACGTCCACACCGCTGTCGATGAGCTTCTGGTAGGCGTCGAGCCCTGTGAATTTCTTATCCGGCTTCACATCCACGCGGTCCGGGAACTGCGTGGAGAGGTGTTTGATGCTGTTCTCGATCTGCGTGTCAAAG
>CAXNGR010000486.1:0-4197 GCA_964201265.1 Verrucomicrobiaceae bacterium | reverse complement strand
GGTTTGCTCAAAAGGTAGCGGTAGTTGACCTTGATCACGAAGTCACCGCTGTAGGAGGCTGGCGTTTGGGTGTCAGCGAGTGCGAAAGAAGCCGCAGCGAGGAGAAAGGCGAGCGTTTTGACCATGGGGTGATTACGCCGTGCCCGGGGGTTGACTTGCTGCATGATTGCCAAACAAACAGCAGTGGGTATGATTCACGCATGTCTGCGCTGGAACTTCGTCAAACACTTGTCTCGCCGGAGTGCTATCTGGCCGCTGAACTAGCCTCGCCCGTGAAGCATGAGTATCTGGGCGGCGTGGTGCATGCGATGGCAGGGGGCAGGAATGTCCACAACCTCATCTCTGGAAATGTTTTTGCCTCTTTGCATGCGAGGCTGCGCGGCAGGAAATGCCGCCCTTTCAACAGCGACACGAAAGTGCGCGTGCGGCTGCCGAGCCAGTTGCGGTTCTATTACCCGGATGCCCAGGTGGTGTGCGAGCCGAATCCACCAGAGGACACGTTTCAAGACCGCCCGAATGTCATCGTGGAAGTTCTTTCCGAGTCCACGCGGCGCACGGACGAGGGCGAGAAGCTCGATGCTTACATGACGATCCCGTCGCTGGAGACCTATCTGCTGGTGGACAGCATGAACAAACAGGTGGTCGTGTATCAAAGGCAGGACGCGGGTTTTTCCCGCTCGGTTTTCAATGGCACGGAGGGGGGGATCGCGCTGCCGTGCCTGGGATTTGAGCTGCCGCTGACGGAAATCTATGAAGACGTGCAACTGCCGACGCTGGAAGTAGTGGGGTAAAGTGAGGCGGTTCAACCGGGTCGCGATTTTCCCGTGCCGGGCAGGGCGCTGAGGAAGAAGTAGCGCGGGGAGCTGAGCAGGTCGCCGGTTTCGCGGATGGCCATGCAGAAGAGCAGCTCATTGAGGCGCTCGTGGGCCTGGCCGTGGTTTTTGAGGTGTTCTTCCAAGAAGCGGCGGAGGCGCTTGTTGGCGTTGAGCTCGGTTGGCACGCTGCCGAGATTCAGCAGCAAAAGGAGCAGCAGCACACCAGCGGCGATTAAGATGGCGTAGCGTGGCATGAGGACTTTGAAGAGTGTCATTCCGGTGATCACCAGCACGGCGAGCGTGGGCAGGTAGCGGCTCATGCGGATGCAGCTTTGCCGCCATTTGAGTTCGCCCAAACTGTCGCCGGTTTGCAGCGCGTGCGCGGCCTCGTGCAGGGCGATGGACCAGGCAGTCAAAGTCGTGCCTTGGGCCACATCACTGCGCAGGAACAGGCGGCGGCGTGCGGGGTCGAAGTAATTGGTGACGAGGGCGTTGTGCTCGACGATCTGCACATTCTCAATGCCCTCGGATTTGAGGAAGACGAGGGCGATCTCGCCTCCGGTGTGTGCGGTGGGAGCGTTCACGCGAGACCCTTTGTGCATCATGCCTGCATGCCGCGCCTGCGCCCAGCGGACGAGGGCGAGACCGGCGAAGAGAGCGACACCAAGGAGCAGAAACGGCATGTGCGGACACTGACAGCCAATCGAGCGGCAGGCAAATCGTGTGTGCGGCGTTCTTGCAGGAGGCACGGCGGCGTGATTGGATGGCCGCATGATCCGTTTTGCCGCCCTGTTTGCCGTTTGTCTCATGAACACCACCGTTCTGGCCGAGGACATCCTTGGTCAGGGTGAGTTCCGCTATCGCGTGGTTCCTGAATGGGGACGCGAGGCTTTGGCGCAGGTGAATGTGAAAAACGGACACGCGGTCGTCATCGACTCGCAAGGGCGGTTATTTTTCCTCACCGATGATGCGCGGAACAATGTGATCATCCTCGACTCTAAGACGGGCGCATTGATCAAGCACTGGACGGCACGCATGCCTGGCGCGCACGGGATGAGTCTCGTAAAAGAGGGAGAGCGTGAGGTATTGTTCATCACCGACACGCAACTGCACGAAGTGCGCAAGCTGACGCTCGATGGCGAGGAACTGGCGGTGTTCCCCTGGCCTGAAAAAGCGAAGCTGCATGCCGATGCGAAGGAATATCGGCCCTCGAAGACGATTCACTTCCCGGATGGCGAGTTCGCGGTCTTTGACGGCTATGGGAAGGATTATATCTTCCACTACAAAGCCGATGGGTCGCTGCTGCGTGCCTGGGGTGGCAACATCGGCGATCCGCAGGACCAATTGAAGCACTGGGGGCCGCACGGTGGCGCTTTCGATGATCGCGATGGCACGCCGCGTGTGGTCATCGGCATGAGCGATCAGCAAGAAATCCGCCGCTTCACGCTGGAGGGCCGGTTCATCGATCAGAGGCCGTTTCCCGGCGGCAATCCGCGTGACATCGTGCTCTTCGGTCAGTACACGATCATTCCGCATCTCGGTGACAACTGGCCGAAGGACAAAAACGCGGCGGGATTCATCTCTATTGTCGATTCGCAGTGGAAGGTCGTCTCAAACATCGGTGGCCCGGCTGCCGTGTATGAAAACGATGAGCTGCAGCCGATGAAGAGCGACGGGAAAACCTTCATTCATCCGCACGGCGTGGCGGTGGATGCGGATGGGAATCTGTATGTGGCCCAGTTTGCTTCGCCCGCGGCCCCGCTACTGAAACTGGAGCGGCTTAAGTGAGCGCAACTTTTGGGGACGAGGTTGGTTTTAATGAGGAGATGAAAACCGAGCCCAGCTATGAAGTTGCCAAACCTATGCAGCGGCGGAACATGCCCGTCATGCGTCCTCTGGCCTTGTTTTTAGCCCTCGTCTCGACTGCTGTCGCGCAGTCAGACAGCCCCCAACCTCCGCTGCCGAAACCGGGTGAGGGGCCGCCGCATCGCGATGGGGAGCGCCGCGGGCCGCCGGGGATGATGCCAGGCATGGGAGGGAAGCCATCGCGAGGATTCGATGGTTTTGAAAAGCTGTCCGAAGCGGAGCGTGGCAAGGTGCGCGCGGCCTTTGAAAAGGCCTGGCAGCGGCCAGAGGTCATCGCATCTCGCGACGAGGCGATGAAGGCGAACGAGGATCTGCGCCACACACTGCACAAAGCGCTCAAAGAAATTGATCCCGAGGTCGTGGGCATTCTTGAGAAGATCAAACCACCGTTCCCCATGGACCAGCGTGGACTGCCCGAGATGCCAAAGCCGGATTCGCCTGAATTTGGACGTATGGCGGCGATCCGTCTAGGGGCTGAGATGCTGTCGGTTTCCAAGCCTGAGCGTCGTGAGGAAACCCGGCGCTTTCATGACCGCATCTTGCAATTTCCGCGTGTGAAAGACGCGTTGGGAAAGCTAGAGCAACTGCCGCCAGAACAGCGTATGGCCGCCTTCCAGCGACTGCGGGATGTTTATCGCGAGGTTGCTGGCGAGGAGTTTAAAAAGGTGCGCGAGAAATTCGACGGCAAGGAGGGTGGCAGTGGCGGCTTCCGCCGACCGCCCACGGAGGGTGGCCTTCCTCCAGAAGCCGAGAAAAAGTGATTTCCCAACGATTTCCGCTCATGCACCGGTTCGTGATGTTTCTCCTCATCGGCACCGCCGTCTTGGCCGGTGATTTCCGTGTGCGTGGGTCGATTGTCGGTCGTGTCGAAAATGACGGCACGGTTCGCATTAGCGGCAGTATCGTCGGAAAATTCGAGAACAACGGAGACATCCGCGTCACTGGCAGCATCAAAGGCCGCATTGAGAGCGGCGGCAGCATCCGTCAGAACGGCAGCCTCGTCGGCGAGGTGGAATCCAACGGCGATGTGCGCAAAAGCGGCAGCATCATCGGGAAAATCGAGGCCAACGGCGATGTGCGCGAGCGTGGCAGCATCATCGGCCGCGCCGAGGGCATGACGAAAGAACAGGCGGCGGCGCTGTTCTTCTTTGAGTTCTTCGAGGTGCGGTGAGGATCAATCCCCGCCACCGGCGACCTTTGGCGTGTTGCCGAGGGCTTTTTTGACGGCGGCGACGGCGTAGTCGCGGTTGAGTTTGGTGATCCAGCGGACGCTGATCTCCTTCGGGCAGGCGGCTTCGCACTCGTATTGGTTCGTGCAGCTAACGAATCCTTCTGCTTACGAGACTTTGTGCTAGACCTAAAAATGGGGTTCATCCGGGAAGTTGGTGCGGAGATCAGGTGCCAGTGAGTATGCCTTTTGACTCATGGAGCGCGTAAATGCGCAGGTGGAGGAAGTCGATGTCGCGATAGCCATAGGCCATGCGAGTGAGCCGACCGATCTTGTTGTTGATGCCTT
>CAXNGR010000485.1:0-4198 GCA_964201265.1 Verrucomicrobiaceae bacterium | reverse complement strand
CTCAAACCGAGCCAGGAACTGCCCGACCACGAGATCGAGGTCCTGCGTATCCTCCTGAACGCCGAGCCACTCGATGTCGATGCGAGCTATCAGCCGAAAAAAGGCACGCCAGCGGCCCTTACGCCCCTCGGCGAGCTTTTCCTGCCACTCGACGGTCTCATCGACGTGGAAGCCGAAACGGCCCGCGTAGGCAAAGAGATCGCCAAAGTGCAATCGGAGCTGGAAAAGGTCCGTGCGAAGCTCGCCGACACGAATTTCACCTCCAAAGTGCCGCAGAAGGTGCTCGACGATCACACGCAGCGTGAAGCGGACTGGTCCACGCAATTGGCGAAGCTGAAGACGATGTTGGAAGCGCTGGGATGAGGAGTGGGGCCATCTTGGCCCCACCGTGGGAGCTGGAAGCTCCCACTCCTTGGATTTTAGGCTTGTCGGCGAGGCCGGGGCATGACCATGCTTTGGGTAAATCCCCGCTTAACTCGCACCCAACCCACACATGCTCAAGATCCTGAAACTGTCCTTTCTGCCAAAGTCTCCCGACTGCGGCCTGCTCATCCTGCGCATTGCGTTCGGCTTTTCCATGCTGCTGCTGCATGGCCGCGGCAAGATGCTCGGCTTCGCCGCCACGGCGGAAAAAATGAACGGCCTCCTCGGCCTGCCAGGGAATGTGAATGCGGGTCTGGCCGTGTTCGCCGAGGTCGTCTGCTCCGCGCTTCTCATCGCGGGCCTGTTCACCCGCTTCGCCGCCCTGATGCTGGCGATCACGATGGGCACCGCCTTCTTCATCGTCCACAAGTCTGCACTTGTAGGCGCGGGCAATGGCGAACTGGCGATGGTGTATCTCATCGCTTATGTGACGCTGCTCTTCACCGGCGCGGGCAAGTTCTCGGTGGATCGCGAGTAAGCCGCTTTTGAATCCTCCAAGCCCGGTGGCGAGAGCTACCGGGCTTTTTTGTGTTCATAGCTTTTCTTGCATTCCCCGCCACGCGCTCAACACTCCGCGCCCTATGTCGAAGGTCACCCTCGGTCTGGTGCAAAGCCGGGCCTTTTCCAGCAAAGACGAAAGCCTGCGTGAGCATGTGCGCCTCATCCGTGAGGCGGCGTCTCGCGGCGCTCAGATCGTGTGCCTGCAGGAGCTATTCAACACGCCCTACTTTTGCATCACGCAGGATACGGCGCTTTTTGACCTCGCCGAGGCGGTTCCTGGCCCAACGACGGCGGCGCTGGCCCCGCTGGCGAAGGAACTGGGCGTGGTGATCATCGTGCCGCTGTTTGAGAAGCGTGGACCGGGTCTGTACCACAACACGGCGGCGGTGATCGACGCGGATGGCTCGGTGCTGGGCAAGTATCGCAAAATGCACATCCCGCAGGACCCGGGCTTCGAGGAGAAGTTTTATTTCACGCCGGGAGATCTCGGCTATCGCGTGTGGGACACCAAATTTGGCCGCATCGGCGTGCTGATTTGTTGGGATCAGTGGTATCCGGAGGCTGCCCGGCTCACGGCGCTGATGGGCGCGGAGATTTTGTTTTACCCGACGGCCATCGGCTGGCTGCCGAGCGAAAAAGCCGAGCTGGGAGCAGCCCAGCACTGCGCCTGGGAGACCGTGCAGCGCGGTCATGCCGTAGCGAACGGCTGCTTCGTGGCGGCGGTCAATCGCGTGGGCACCGAGCAGCAGAGCGAGTTCTGGGGCCAGAGCTTCGTGGCAAATCCTTATGGAGAAGTCGTTGCAAAGGCCTCCGTGAGCGCTGAAGAGATTTTGATCGTGCCGTGTGACCTTTCAGCGGTGGAGGATTTCCGCCGTATCTGGCCGTTTTTCCGTGATCGCCGCATTGACACCTACGCTCCCCTGACCAAACGCTACCTTGATGAGTAAAGCCTCCTATCCCCAGAATTACCGACTTCCCGCCGAATTTGAGCCGCAGGAGGCGATTTGGCTTTCTTGGCCTTCCAACAAGGAAAGCTGCCCGAAGACCTTCCACAAGTTGCAGGACAAGTTCGGCGAGATCGCCAGCACCATTTCCCGCTACGAGCGTGTGCGCATCAATGCCCCGATGCTCAGCCACATGAACATCCGCCTCAGCATCGCTGACAATGAGGGCGACCTCAGCCAGGTGGACATCTACGAGAACAACACCAACGACGTTTGGTGCCGCGACCACGGGCCGATTTTCATCAAGCACAACGAGACCGGCAAAGTCGCGATCACCGACTGGGAATTCAACGCCTGGGGCGGCAAGTTCCCGCCGTGGGATCTCGACAACGCCATTCCTGAAAAGGCGGCGGCGGCGCTCAAAATGGAGCGTTTTACTTCGAAGATGATCCTTGAGGGCGGTGCCATCGAAACGAACGGCAAAGGCACGCTGCTCACCACCGAGGCCGTACTGCTCAATCCGAACCGCCATGGCGGCAAACCCGGCAACAAGGCTGAAGTCGAGAAAGAACTGAAGGCCATGCTGGGCGTGAAAGACATCGTTTGGTTCAAGAAAGGCATTGAGGGAGACGACACCGACGGTCACATCGACGACGTGGTGCGCTTTATCCGCGAAGACGCGGTTATCTGCATGGTCGAGCCGCGTGATTCCGACCCGAATCACAAGGTGCTCAAAGAAATCCGCGAGCGTCTTGATGACGTGAAAGCTCCTGACGGCGGCAAACTCGAAATCATCGAGATCGAAATGCCCCAGGCCATCGAAATGAAGGACTGGCGCCTCAGCCGCCTGCCCGCCAGCTACGCGAACTTCCTCATCGTGAACAACGCCGTGCTCGTGCCTCTTTTTGGCAACAAGAAGAAGGATGCCGCCGCCGAAGACAAGATCGCCGAATGCTTCCCTGGCCGCGAAATCATCTCCATGATGGCGAAGGATCTCGTGACCGAAGGTGGGGCTCTGCACTGCATCGCTATGCATCAGCCGAAGTGAGGTTGTGGGCTTGACTATTCAGCGCTCTTGATGAGCATCTCTGAATTTCCATAGCCAGTGTATCGAAGCGCAAATAAAGCAGTCGCGGGCCGCGAAGAGTTTCTTGGCGTTGGAATGGTGCCTGATAACCTCATCCTTTTATGACGGTTATGCCAAATCACGCTCTATCCACACCATTCCAACTGCTCTCCGCCTTCGTTGTGGCAGTTTTGATCCCCGCCTGTGCCCTGCCGGACTCCGCCATGCAGAATTATGCGGGTGCCAGCCGCCTGAACCAATGGAACGGCGTGCTGGATGCCCTGGGTGGCAGCAGCGTTCGGCGTGCCGAGAGTTCTGGCAACAGGCCGCTCTACAACGGCGCGGCATCCATGAACGTGCCGACGAGTTCATCCTCCATCAATGACATCGCACGCTTGTTCGCGGGCATGGATGGAGGCGGCTTATCCAACGTGCGCGGTTCTTCCGCCTGGGCCGGCCACCAGCAGCGCATGAACCGCCTTTGGGCCACTCACCTATCTCTGCATCGAGAGCCGCTCATGTCGTGGGCGGGTGCTGAAATCGGCGATGTCCAAGGTGCCAACGCGCTGTTTTATCCTTTCAGCGGTCCAGATTTCCTCTTTGCCAGCGCCATTTGCCCAGGAGCCGAAACCTATGTGCTTTGCGGCCTGGAACCAGCGGAGCCGCTGCCGCGGCTAGGCGATCTTACGCAAGGGGAGATCGAAAGCGGTCTCAATGGCCTGCACAACTCGGTCTCCACCATCATGACCAGCAGCTATTTCATCACCACAGACATGAAGAGCGATCTCGTGGCGACGCGGTTTCGTGGTGTGCTGCCCGTCATCCTGGCTTTCATGGCTCGCACCGGCCACACAGTGGACTCGGTCGATACAGTCCGGCTAGATAGCGCTGGAAACGTCACCCTGGCCGGTTCCTCGGGCAACACAGGTCTCATGATCCGCTGCCACAGCGGCTTGGGCAGGCCGAAACGCGTGTTTTACTTCCGCCAGGACTTGTCGAACGGCGGCGGTAGCGGCCCGCTGTTGAGCTATGTCTCACGCATGGGCCGGGTGCCCGCCTTCACAAAGAGCGCGTCCTACCTCATGCATGACGGCGGCTTCTCGAGCATCCGTGACTTCATGCTGCGCCACAGCAGCGTCATCGTGCAGGACCCTTCCGGCGTGCCTTACCGCGAGTTTGCGCGTCAGGGCTGGGATCTGTGGCTGTATGGCAACCATCGCGGCACACTGAGCCTCTTTCCCAACGGCCAGCAGCCGGATCTGAC
>CAXNGR010000484.1:0-4204 GCA_964201265.1 Verrucomicrobiaceae bacterium | reverse complement strand
GATGTCGCTGCCACTGCGCCCGACGATTTCAGGCGTCACCCTCATGCCGATGTGACCAGTCATTTTGCCATCAATAGCCCGTGCGACCTCTCGCGGAAAATCATTCCAGTAGGTGCTGCTGCTGCCTGCGAAAAGCAGCGTGACTGGCTCTCCGGCGTGAGTCACACCGCAGAACATCCAGAGAATCAGATGGAGAAGTTTCATGGTTTGGTCCGAAAGAGGTTCACACCTTGCCAAGAGCGCTCAGTGTTTGGCCGATGGCTTTGAGGTTTTCGAGGCGCATCTCGTCATATTCGCGGGAGATGAGAATGCCGCTGGCACCTGCGTTGAAGGCTTGCTTCACAGCATTTTGCAAACCTTCGCGCTTGGAGATCAGCGGCTTTTCTTTGGGGCCGCCCGGCAACCAACTGTGGATGTTGTTTGGCACATCGACGCCGATGCCGGGAACGACGGCGCACCTGCCCTGAACCAGATCCACAATGCGCTTCGTCTCGATGCCGACGTATTCGGGGTCCATGCCGCGATGCATGAGTTCGTCGAGCTTTGGTTGCAGCTTCGGATCGTAGCCGCGCATGGCGTAGTGCATCTCCAGCATCTGCGGCAGGCTCAACTCGGCCAGCGGCCCCATTTTGAGCTCCTCCAGATGATACGCGAGGAGCCGTGGCGCGAGGATGTCATGGTAGAGGATGGGCTTGATGAAATCCGTGTATGCCGTGACATCGGCGTAACTCCACTGCGCGAGATAGAGCGCGTCCCAGGAGGTGTTTTGATGATCAAAGTGGCGTCCAACCTGCGCATCTGGTCGAGCTGCCTTCACCAGCGCGTGGGTGCGTCTGGCCTGCTCTTCGAGCGCGACACGCCACTGGTAATCCCACGCAAGCACCTCGGGATACTTCATCAGCAGTCGCATCACATTCGTGAAGACTCCATCGACTGGAGCCGGGCCGCCTTCGCGGAGCTTGGTGATGAGGGCATGCAGTTCGCTGTAGCCTGCGCGAGCACGAATGATGCTGACGCCTTCGCGTTTGGCCCTCGCCTCGCAATGTGTGCAGAAGCAAAAAGGCATGGAACCTTTCCATAGCAGGCTGGAGAGCGGTCCCGCACGTTCAGCGCCCCACTGATAGCCTGCGAGCGGATACGAACGGAGCGTGTCATCCACCAGCGCCTCCCAGAAACCGATCCACTCAGGATTGTTGCGGCATGGCTGACCTGAAATCTTGCCATCGAGACCCACCGACATGGCACGTTCAAAGTTCGGCACGCGGTCGCGGAGTTCCTTGCTGCCAGGTTCCAGGATGCGGGCGAAAAACTTGAGGCCTCGCTTGCCGCAAGTATTGACCGTTTCGGCGAAGAGGTCGCGGTTACCGTATTCTTCGTCATTGGCAGGCTTGGGAATGCGCAGCGAGGTGTTCTTAAAGGCGGCATCGTGATGGCGCAGCCAGACACGCGTTATTTTCCTCCCGCGTTCATCTTTGATCGGCACACCATGATCGGCATACACCTCCGGCGGGCGACCATGTGCTGCGTAGTAGCTGTGGCTGTAGAGAAAGATCGCGTTTGCGTGACAAGTGCTCTGAATGGTGTCCAGGCAGCGCTCCATGCCCTCATCCAGCAGGCTATGACCCGCGATCTGGATGCCAATGAGCGGTCTCGCTTTCTCTGCCTGTTGCGACAGGGCTGATGACGCCATCGCTGCGCCCATACTTTGAAGAAATTGTCTGCGGCGAATGGCTTTCACGGCTGCGGGGCGGACTTGAGTTCAAAATGGGTAACCGCGAGCTTGGTATCGGTCTGAAAGGACGACAGCAGCACGGAAGTCAATATTTTCCCAACGGGTGACTCATGACGTGGCGAAAGCGGTCTGAAAGCACGGATGGGAACCGCCAACTCACACCAGCCATTTGCATCTGGCCGCAGTTCGTCTGAAGCGATTTTCTTCTCGAAGTTGCCGCCATAGCCGCCGCTCGTCTTGGAGGTGAGCAGCATGAGCTGGAGAGGTTTGCCCTCATTCTGACGAAGCCGGAAATGAATGACACTTTGCGCCGTCACGATGAGTGCGAGCGGCGGCGTGAGCTGCGCAGTTCGCAGAGAAACACCAAAGTGCGTGAGGACCGCACCCGACGATTTTCGCGAGGCCACATACGGACTCGCCATCATGCGTGTGCCGTCTGAATTCCCGCGCCAGTCCTGCGGCGGCATCGCGCTCGTAAAATCAAAACTCCAGCCGGTGAGCGGCTCTGGTGTGGTGGCGGAGTCCAGTTTCAAGGCACTGTCGAGCGATGCCACGGCGCTGCGCTTCGCAGGAACTTCAATGGAACTGCCATCGGCAAGGCGGCGCAGCTTCACAAGACCTTCATCCACCTTCAGCAGCGTGTCTTCAGGCCGCGCAGAGAGATTGAAGACCGTACCCAAGACCTCAGCCTCGGCGCTCGGCGTGCGCACGAGCATTGGCCGACATTTTGGCTGCGGCTTCACCTGGGCGGAGAGCGTTCCTTTGCGCAGCAGCAGTCGCTTTTGGCCATCTTCGGAAAAGGAGAACTCAGACTCGCCGCTGAGAGTGATCAGCGTGCCATCGGCAAACGCGAGTTGCGCCGTCGCCGTCTCCCCGATCGTCTCCAGCGTCCCTGCGCTGAGCTGATCACCATCCGCCACGCTTTGACGCAGGTCACCCCCATGACTCCAAGCGATAGACCCCGATGAATCAATCAAAGTGACCACAGGCGTCTCGCGACGACTGTTCCAAAGCCATGCGCTCGCCGCGAGCAATGCGATGCTGGCAGCAAGCGCGAGCCAGTGAGTGATGCGAGGACTCTTGTTTGCTCTTTGAAGATGATCAGGGTCAGGAATGTCCGCTCCACGCGCAAAATCTCCCATCGCGACGGCTTGTTCCGCGATCTCACGCAGATGTTCACGCAAAGCCGCGTCAGTGCCTAGGCGTTGATTGATCTCGATCTGCTCCGTCGGAGTCAGTGTGCCATCGAGCAGACGCTGAAGTAGGAGATCGTCGTTCATGAGTTGGAAGAGGGGGCAGACAGGAGTGCCTGCTTCACACGTTGATCCACGCATTCCTTGAGCTGGCGGTGCAGACGTGAGAGCCGCTGATAAATCGCCTCCACGCCCGCGCCGAGATTCTCCGCGACCTCCTGGCAAGAGCGGCCATCGAAGTAACGAAGCTCCAGCAAACGACGCGAGTTGGCTGGCACCGAATCAAGACAATCCCGCAGCGCCTCCATGCGCGGCCCCTCCGGCACGGCAGACTTCGACTGCCACTCACAGTCCAGCAGATCGAGCACGTCCTGTTCCAGCCCTAGCGCCTCTGACTTTCGCTTCCGTAACCAGTCAATGGCCTCACGCCTCGCCGTGAGTGTGGCCCACGACAGCAGAGCACCCTCATGCTCAAATGAAACCTCACGCGTCACCGACTTCAGCGCCACGTTTTGAAAAATGTCCTCCGCTGCATGCGCATCTCGCACAATCAGCCATGCCGCCGCGCTCAACCGCTGTCTCGCGGCAAAGAGATGTCGGAGAATTGTTTCGTGATCGAGAGGCATGGTTGGAGGTGCAACGATTCGTTGCGATCACTCCTGACATGGCAATGCAATCCTTATTGGGCCTTTTTCTTGCCTTTGCCCTTCTTCCCCTCACCAGCGCCGAGGGGCCAGGGCATGACACCGACACGTTTGGCCCAGGCGTCCCATTGCGCGGCCATTTCTTTGACGCGGTCGGGCTGCTGGGTGGCGAGATCGTTCATCTCGGTGCGGTCGGTGGTGATGTTGTAGAGCTCCCAGCCGCCGGGATGTTTGGAAACGAGCTTCCATTCGCCAACACGGATGGCGCGGTTGCCTTCGTGTTCCCAGAAGAGCGGTTGCGGGCGCTCGATAGCTTTGCCTGTGAACGCAGGGGCAAGGCTGACGCCTTCCATGGGCTGGATCGCGTTTCCGTTGTATTCCTTCAGATAAGTCGCTTAGGCGAGGTCCACACACGTCGCCATCAGGTCGATGAGGTGCGTCGGCGTGGCATTGAGCTTATTATGCGCATCTTTGGCGATCCCCTTCGGCCAATGCGCAATCAGCGGCGTGCTGATGCCGCCTTCGTGTTCCCAGTGTTTGTATTCGCGGAAGGGGGTGTTGCTGACGTTAGCCCAGTTCAGGCCGTAGCCGATGTAGGTGTCGGCACCGCCGGGCATGACTCCCCTGCCCTGGCG
>CAXNGR010000483.1:0-4209 GCA_964201265.1 Verrucomicrobiaceae bacterium | reverse complement strand
AGGCCGGTCATGATTTTCGTGGTGCTGGCGATGGCACCTTTCACGTCCGGGTTCTTCTCAAACAAAATGTCCTCGCTGTCAGCGTCGATGACGATGCAGCGCCCAGCGCTGATCTGCGGGATGGGGCCGCGAAGGTTTTTGATCTCGATCTCGCGGCGGACTTTCTTCGTTTTCTCCAGCTCCTCGGCCAGTTGCTTCTTGAGATGCTCCACCAGGGCCTCGCGGGCGGCGAGCTGGGATTTGTCCTGCTCCATGCGCTGGCGCTCGGCGGTGATGGCTTGCTCGCGCTTCGCAGCGGCGGCGATTTTTGCTTCTGCTTCCTCCTCGCGCCACTGGAGCTGCTGCTCGCGTTTTGGGTCGTCACAACCAGCCAGAGTGGCACAAAGAATAGCGGCGGCCAGTGCGCGGCCAGCGTGTTGGAGAGGGAAGGAAAGGATCATGTTAAAGTTCGGAGAGAAGTTCTTTCAGGCGGGCCACTGGCCACTGGCCGGGCGCATTCGAGGTGCCAATGAAGCCGTAATTCAGCAGGCTGCCACTTTTTGCCAGTACTAGCCGCGACACGCGGCCCCACGGCCCCATGCCCATGACGGACAAGCGCAGACGGTGCGTGCCACCGGCCAGCTTCATGAGGCGGATCAAGTCTTCCTGCGTGTTCAGGTAGGTGGCGAGCTTCACGGCATCGAGACCGGCCTGCTGGCCGAAATTCACCGCGCCGAGCAGCACGTCGTCGGTTGGTGTGGCCTGGAAATCATGAAAGGAGCCGATGACCGGCACCCCGGCAGCACGCGCCATGGCAATCGTGCCCTGCATCTGCATGGCGCTGCGCAATTCCAGGTCGATGAGCGTGGCGAGATCGAGCAACGGCTCGATCAAGGCAGCGCGGCCCGCCGGATCTTCCGGCCCCTGGCCCCCCTCGGCCGGATGGCGGGCAGTCAGCAGCAGCGGCAGCTCATTGCCAGCCAGCAAGGCCCGCACATCTGCCGCTGGCAGTTGGATCAGGTCCAGCCGCAGTTCAGCCACGTCGCAAAGGCCGGACCGTGCCGCTGAATCGAGCGAGGTGAAGAACTCCAGGGCCGCCGCATCAGAGATGGCACCCACAGCGAGCGGGCGGGAAGACATGAGTAAGTTTTTGGTGGAAACGAGTTGAGCCATTGGCTAGGCGGACTATAATTTTAACAATTCTGAACAAATTTTAGTTAATTACTCGCCACTATGCTTGGCCGAAAGCAAGAAATCAATTTGCAGCTCACCGAACTGCTCGACAGCGCCCTTCTGGCGTTCTGTCTGTGGTTTGGGCATTTCCTGCGAGCGGATTTGGTGCCGGTTTTCATGCCAGACGCGGTCGAGATTCCACCGCTGGAGAGCTTTTACTGGGTGATCGCGGTCGTGGCCCCGTTCACCCCCATCGTGCTGGAGGCGCGTGGATTTTACTCCAACATCGCGAACAAAAACCTCGCGCACTCCCTGCGCCAGCTCATGGAGGCACTGGTCGTCATTGGCATGGGCATCGCCTTTTGCATGGTGTTCTTCAAATGGGCGGTGGAAAGCCGCGCCGTGGTCGTCTTCTCCGTCGCTCTCGGGGCGCTCTCACTGCTGCTGCGTGAGGCATGGCAGCGTGATCGGCTGCGCCGCCAGATGATTTCTGGTAAAGGCCGCGAGCGCGTCATCATCGCCGGTGAGCAGGGGGACATGAACGCCTTCGTCGCGAATCTGAGCGCCGAGCAACGGGCGGAGATCGAGGTGCTGGGCCAGATCGACATCACCCAACAGCCCCTGACCGATCTGGTGGCCGCGTTGCACGAGCACTCTATCAGCCGAGTGCTCTTTGCCGCGCAGCATGTGCATTTCAGCAAGATCGAGGAGGCTGTGCAGGCCTGCGAGACTGAGGGCGTTGAGGCATGGATCGCCGCCGACTTTTTCCAGACCGCCATCGCCCGCCCGACCTTCGACGTGCTCGGCGGGCGTCTGATGCTCGTGTTTCACAGCACGCCGCAGGCCTCCTGGGAGCTGCTTTGCAAAGGCGTCGTCGATCGTGTCGGGGCACTCGTTTTGCTGCTTATCTCGCTGCCGCTGTGGCTCGTGGCGGTTCTGGCCATCCGCTTCAGCTCCAAGGGGCCGGTCTTTTTTCGGCAGGAACGCGCCGGGCACTACGGCAAACCGTTCATCATGTGGAAGTTCCGCACCATGCATGTGGATGCGGAATCTCAGCGCGTCGGGCTCGAAGCACACAACGAGATGGACGGCCCGGTTTTCAAGATCACCAACGACCCGCGCATCTTCGCCTTCGGCCGCTGGCTGCGCCGTACCAGCATCGACGAGCTGCCGCAGCTCATCAACGTGCTCCGCGGCGAGATGAGCCTCGTCGGCCCGCGACCTCTGCCGGTGTATGAAATTCAGCGCATAGAAAAACACGCGCAGCGCCGCCGTCTGAGCGTCAAACCTGGCCTGACATGTCTGTGGCAGGTCACCGGTCGCAACGGTATCAAGAACTTCGAGGAGTGGGTCGCGCTCGACCTCAAGTACATCGACAACTGGTCCTTCTGGCTCGATTTGAAGATCCTCGCGCAGACACTTCCCGCCGTCATTCGCGGCAGCGGCGCGAGTTGAGCGCAGAATTCGCTGTTCTCGTCCTCTGAACTGCGGCACTGACGACGAACATGAAAGTAGAACGCCTCAAATACGTCATCTGGGCCGCCGACATGAACCGCGCCGTGAATTTCTACGCGCAGGTCTTCGGTGGCACGATCCTCAAGCAAAACGACATCATCAGCGAAGTGTCCATCTGCGATGGCATCATCGGCATCCATGGCGGCGGCGAAGGCAGCCGCACCTGGACGGGCCTCAGCTTCCAGGTGCCCGATGTCATCGAAGGCGCGCATGAAATCGTCGCCGCAGGCGGTCAGCTCACGCGTGAGCCGCAGCCCGAAAATGGTGAACCGCCCCATCTGGCGATGTGCGTGGACCCCGAGGGCAACGAAATCATGCTCACACGCAAACGCGCGCACTGATCACGCCACCGTCAGCGGGCCGTCAAACATCGTCAGGCTGATGACTTCGGTCCTGGCGACATGCGGTCCGTGCTGAGTGCCTTTGGGCGCGAAAAAAAGGGTGCCGGGCTTGTAAGTGACATCGCTTTCCTGCCATTCGCCGGAAAGAATCCACGCCCATTCATTGGCTGCTGGATGTGTGTGCGCGGGAATGGTCATCCCGGCATGAAACCTCCGCAGCACCACGACACCACCCGTGGACTCATGCCGGTGCAGAATTTTTAGCTCAACGCCTTCATAGGGGCCGGGTTGCCACGGCTTTTCGTCAGCGAGAGCGAGGTAAGGAAACATGAGGCATCAGGCCAGCGACGGTACGCGGACGTTCACATCGACATCCGCCTCGTAATCCACGCCTTCGAGGCCGAAGCCGAAAAGACGGAGGAAGCTAGCCTGGTAGCCTTCGAAGTCGCCGAGTTCGGCAAAGTTTTCGGTGTTCACCACGTCCCAGCGCTTGAACACGAGCTCCTGCACGGCGGGGGCCATCTCCCAGTCATCGACACGGATGCGGCCGGCCTCGTCAGGCTGCGGATTGCCGTTGTAGAGTCGCTCGCGGAAGAGGCGGTCCATCTGCTCCATGCAGTCTTCGTGCGTGCCTTCATCCTTCATGACCTTGTAAAGGAGACAGATGTAAAGCGGGACGACGGGAATCGCGGAACTGGCCTGGGTGACGAGCGCCTTGTTCACCGAAACCCAGGCCTTGCCCCCAATCGGAGCGAGCTTGGTGTCGAGCACGCGCTGCACACGCTCCAGGTCTTCCTTGGCGTGTCCGATGGTGCCGTTTTTGTAGATCGGCCAAGTCAATTCAGGCCCGATGTAGCTGTAGGACACGGTCTGCGCGCCATCGGCGATCACTCCTGCCGCGAGCAGCGCATCGATCCACATTTCCCAATCTTCACCACCCATGACCGCCACGGTCTGGGCGATCTCATCGTCGTTGGCTGGCTCGATGGTCACCTCATTGACCACACCATGGCCGGTGTTGAGGTTCTTGTTCGTGTAGGAAGCGCTGCCGATGGGCTTGAGCACCGACTTGAAGACTTCACCGGTCTTCGGATGCGTGCGGCGAGGTGAAGCGAGGCTGTAGATGATGCAATCGACCTGTCCGAGATCTTGTTTGATTGCTTCGATCACCTCGGCCTTCATCGCGTCAGAGAATGCGTCG
>CAXNGR010000482.1:0-4228 GCA_964201265.1 Verrucomicrobiaceae bacterium | reverse complement strand
CATGTGAAGGAGAAGTTCGGCTTTGCGGCAGCGGAAACAGACGCGGCGAAGGTTTTCGAGAGCAATGGCAACGCGGTGATGATCGGCACGCGGCATCATCTGCATGCGCCGCTGGTGTTGAAGGCGCTGCAAAGCGGGAAGCACACGTTTGTGGAGAAGCCGCTGTGCCTGACACGGGAGGAACTGGCGCAGATTGATGAGGCGATGAGCTCCAGCAGCGGCAGCGTGATGGTGGGCTTCAATCGCCGCTTTGCACCAGCGACGGTGGCGGTGATGCAGACACTGCAAAACATCCCAGGGCCGAAGACGCTGGCCTTCCATGTGAACGCGGGCGTGCTGGCACCGGATCACTGGTATGCGAACGTGGATGAAAGTGGCGGTCGTGTGCTGGGTGAGGCCTGTCACTTCTTTGACTTTGCCTGTCATGTGCTCGGCAGGCCGGTGAAGGTCACGGCGCAGACGATAGGCCGTCCGACGGTGCCGGATTCGGTGACGGCACAGATTGAGTTCGCGGATGGATCGTCGGCGCAGATCGTTTATTCGGCGGATGGTGATTCGGCGTTTCCGAAGGAATCGTTTCGTGTGTTTGCCAACGGTTCTGTGATTGAGTGCGAGAATTTCATGCGGCTCTCCATCTCCCAAAAGCGCAAACAGACGGTGAAAAAATTCGCCTCAAAGGGCCATGCGGAGGAGATGGCGGCCTGGCTGGCCTTTTTGAAAGGTGGTTCACCGCATCCGCTGCCGTATGAGCAGGCTCGGCAGAGCATGCGGCTGACGTTTGCAGTGCTTGAGTCCATCCGCGAGGGACGAGGAGTCGCGTTGTGATGAAGATCGCGTGGTATGCCCAAAGACTGCGTGCGATGAGCGCGGGCGAGATCGTGCATCGCGTGAGGGAGCGCCTCGGTAGGCGAAACGAGGCCGCGAAGCTCAAAAGCATCTCGCGCCGAGCGTGGGACGGCACGTTCATCGACTTTCCGAAGCTGCCCTGGCGTCAGCAGGTGCCGCCGGACTTGCGCAAGCAACTGGCCGCCGATGCGGAAAAGCTGGTGCGCGGCGAGTGGGAGTTGTTCGGCTGGAAAAGCGTCGAGGTTGGTGCGCCGCCCTGCTGGCATCGCGATGCGACGCTGGGCGTGGTCATTGATCCCGACATTCCATCGCAAAAACTGGATCATCGTCATCTGCCGCACGATGCGGACGCACGCGCGATCTGGGAGATCAACCGCTGGTCCGAAATGACGCGCATGGCGATGCACAGCGCGCTCAATGGCGACGTGCATGCCATTCGCGTCTCACAGCTCTGGCTCGAAGATTGGTGCGACCGCAATCCGCCCGGCCACGGCATCAACTGGACGAGTCCGCTCGAAGCAGGACTGCGTTTGATGAACTTCTGCTGGTTCGACGCCCTCGTGCGCGGCTGCAACGATCCCGAACTGGCCCGCCGACAGGATGAGCTGACCGCCCGCATCGTTCCTGTGCATGCGTGGTGGGTGTGGCAGCGGAGATCGTTCGGCTCGTCTGCCAACAACCATCTCATCGGCGAACTGAGCGCGTTGGTGATGGCGATCACGCGCTGGCCGTCGCTGGCGCTCATGATCTGCCCGGTGCAACGCGTGTGGAAGCTGCTGGAGCGCGAGATTTTGCGCCAGTTCGCCGCAGATGGCGGCAACAAGGAGCAGGCGTTGCATTATCACCTCTTTGCCTGGGAAATGAGCTGGCATGCGGGACTGGCGGCGGATGGTTTGAAAGGCGCGGTGCTGGAACGGCTGACGAAAGCGGCGCAGTTCTTCGTGGATGTCGTCGAAGCACCCGAATGCTGGGATTTCGGCGATTCGGATGACGCGCAGGTGCTGCCATTGGCGGTGAAACGCTCCAACGCGGCCGCTGAGTTTCGCGGCTGGTTACTGGGCCGGGCGGATGGCTCGGCATTGCGCTACTGGCTGGGCGAGCCGCCGAAAGGCGTGAAAGCCTCCATGCGCAGCAAGTGGCTGGTGCAGCCGGAAAGCGGGCAGGCGGTCTGGCGCGATGCGCGCTGGACGGTGCGCGCAGATGCCTCGCTGCTCGGCCTTGGCAGCATGGCGGCGCATGGGCACCTCGACGCGCTGCATGTGTCGCTCTGGTTTGAGCAGCACGCGCTTGTCATTGATCCGGGAACCGGCGCTTATTACGGCAACCCGGCGCTGCGTTCGCGTCTCGCCTCATGGGAGGCGCACAACGGCCCGGTACCGGTCTCAGGCCGCCAGACACCTCGAAGGTTGGGGCCGTTTTTGTGGATGAATCATCACGCCAAACCGACGGTGGAACTGAGCAACGACATCTGTGTGATGAGCCTTGAATGCGACCAGACCTTCGTGCTGCGCGCGGTCAATGCCGCGCAGGGATATGTCGAGATTTGCGACGAGGTCGGCATGGATGTGCCACACGTTGTCACATGGCAGCTCGCGCCCGGCTGGCGCGTCGAGCAGGAGCGAAAGGACGGCTTTGTCTGCCATCATGCCGAATCCATTCCGGTGCATGCGACGCTGAATGGAGCGTCCATAGAGTCATGGGAAATCGTGGAACGCGAGGCGTCGCCGCATTTTCGGGAGCAAGTGACGACTCAGGCCGTGACCATCACCTTCAAGGGCACTCTGACGACCGTCTGGCGCAAGGCTGGGTGATTCAGCCGCCATTTTGAAACCAGAACGAGGCGCGGGAGATGATCCCGCGCCTCTTTCGTTTTCGGGCAGGGCCGCATCTTTCAAAGACCACGAAAATTTGCAGGAGTTGCGGCCTTGAGCATCGTCAGGCGCTCGCCATAGAAAGCGGCTCCAAATCCACCTCAGCGACGATCATGCGACTCCAAGACCAGGTCATTCTCATCACCGGCAGCACCACCGGCATCGGCGAATTTATGGCGCGGCGTTTTGTCGCTGAAGGCGCCAAAGTCATCCTGCATGGCCGCGATACGGCGCGTGGTGAGGCTTTGCGAAAAGAACTCGGCACGGACAAAGCGGCGTTTTGCCAGGGCAACCTCGCCGATGCCGATTATCCGGCCAAACTGGCCGCGGATGCCATCGCCGCCTTCGGCAAAGTGGACGCGCTGGTGAACAACGCCGCGCTGACCAGCCGCGGGCGCATCACCGAGACCGACGCGGCTTTTTTTGACCGCATGATGGCCGTGAACGCCCGTGCGCCCATGCTCCTCATCCGCGCTCTTTTGCCCGAGTTGAAGAAAAACCAGGGCGTCGTGTTGAACATCGGCTCCGTGCTCGCCCACTGCGGCCAGGCCAACATGCTGGCCTACTCCATGTCCAAAGGTGCGCTCATGACCATGACGCGCAATCTGGCGGATTCGCTCGGCATGGACCGCGTGCGCGTGAACCAGCTCAACGTCGGCTGGACGCTCTCAGACAACGAATACCAGGTGAAGCTTGGCGACGGACTCGGCGAAGGCTGGCCGGAGCGTCTGCCGCCGCAGGTTGTGCCAATGGGCCGTCTGTTGATGCCCGCAGATATCGCCGCAGCATGTGTTTATTGGGTAGGACGCGAGAGCTTCCCAGTCACCGGCACCGTGGCGGAACTGGAGCAGTATCCCATCATCGGCCGCTACGCGAACGCCGAGGGTGATGACAAAAAGTGACCAGCACCTCTCCCTACCCAGACCCTCACCACCCACCTACAACTGAACCATGAAACTGATCCGCTTTGGTAACCCTGGAGAAGAAAAACCCGGCCTTCAACTCGAAGACGGTCGCCGCATCGACGCGAGCGCGTTTGGCAGCGACTACGATGAAAAATTCTTCGGTGGTGACGGCTTGGAACGTCTCGCCGCCTGGGCCAAGGCCAACGCGGCCTCTGCACCGACGGTGGATGCCAGCGCGCGTCTCGGCCCGTGCATCGCGCGTCCGAGCAAGATCATCTGCATCGGTCTGAACTACAGCGATCATGCCAAGGAAAGCGGCATGCCGATTCCGGCGGAGCCCATCGTGTTTTTCAAGGCCACGTCCGCGATTGTCGGCCCGAATGACAACGTCGTCATCCCACGCAACTCGAAGAAGACCGATTGGGAGGTCGAGCTCGCCTTCGTGATCGGCAAAAAGGCCAGCTACGTCTCCGAAGACGACGCACTGAGCCATGTGGCCGGCTACTGCGTCCACAACGACTACAGCGAGCGCGAGTGGCAGCTTGAACGCGGCGGCCAGTGGGTCAAAGGCAAGAGCTGTGACACCTTCGCGCCCATCGGTCCCTT
>CAXNGR010000481.1:0-4238 GCA_964201265.1 Verrucomicrobiaceae bacterium | reverse complement strand
TCGTCCACATGCCCGGTGGCGAGTTCGAGCACGGTCACATCGTCAATGGGCGCACTTTCTTGCGGCAGGAAGCCGAAGCTGATGCCGCGCTCCATGACCACCTGACCATCATCCGGCGTGGTATCCTGAAGCAAGAGCGAGAACAACGTCGATTTGCCGGCACCGTTCGGGCCGATCAGGCCGATTTTTTCGCCACGGTTGATGTGAAACGACACCTGGCTGAACAAAGTGCGGCCGGCGTAGGTTTTGCTGACATTGGAAACGGAGAGCATGCGGAATTTGGGGCATGCATATTGGCCCTGATTCGCGCCATGTCGAGTTTGCAGGCAGTTTCGTGGCCTGGGGATTGATCCTTATTTCACACGCCGTTGGGGCAAAGCCGCAACAATCCTCAACAGCCTGGGGGCTGAGGAGTGCATCGAATTGGAAGAACTGAGCTTTAATCGGCCAGCGTTGAGCTAGGGCCGCGTCACCGGATTTCTTCGCCCGTGGTCGCATTCGCGAGGGTGATCTGCTCGCGATGGTAGGCAGGGTCGCTGCGGAAGGTGAGGCGCGCGTGATACTTGCGTTCGAGATCAACGAGGAGCTCGCCATCCTCGGTTTTTAGGCGGGCGAGGACTTCGGGATGGACGACGACAATGATGCTCTTTTGATCCTCTTTGGAGCGGCCCAGCACGGCGATGAGACGACGCTGAAGCTCGACGCTCATGGTGAGCGGTGTTTTGACCTGGCCGTTTCCTTTGCAGTACGGGCAGGGTTCGTAGAGCGTGGTGCCGAGGCTTTCGTTGAGGCGCTGACGGGTCATCTCCATGAGGCCGAACTGGGAGATGGGCAGCACTTGAGTCTTGGCCTTGTCACGCTTCAAATGATCAAGCATGAGCTTGTACACGGCCTGCTGGTCGCGGCGGTGCTTCATGTCGATGAAATCGACGACGATGAGGCCGCCCATGTTGCGCAGGCGGAGCTGGCGGGCGACTTCGGCGGCTGCTTCGAGGTTGGTTTCGAGCAGCAGCTTATCGACGTCCTTGTGGCCTTTGTTGCGGCCAGTGTTGACGTCGATGGAGACGAGGGCCTCGGTCTGGTCGATGACGATGTAGCCACCGCAGGGCATCCACACTTGGCGGTAGAAGGCGTTGTCGATCTGCTTCTGAATGCCGTAGTGCTCAAAGATGGCGTTCTGGCCCTGGTAGAAGTTGATACGGCGCTTGGCACGGCCGGAAATGTGAGCGGCCATGCGCTGCATGCGCTCGACGGTGGGCTGGTCGTCGCAGGCGACCTCGTCGATGTCCTCGGTGAGGAAGTCACGCACGGTGCGTTCGACGAGATCAGGCTCCTGGAAGCAGCAGACGGGGGCGTTTTGACCGTCGCGCTTGGCGACGATCTGGTCCCACTCGTCGAGGAGGATGTTCAAATCGCGGACGATATGGCGCGCGCGTTTGCCGGAGGCCTCGGTGCGCAAGATGATGCCCATTCCCTCAGGCAGACTGATTTTTTCGATGATCTTGCGCAGGCGTGAGCGCTCTTTCGGGTCTTCGATCTTGCGGGAGATGCCGCAGGTGTCGTTGAGCGGCATCAGAACGAGCAATCGACCGGCGAGGGAGATGTTGGTGGTGACACGAGGACCTTTGTTGCCGACGGGGCCTTTGGTGACCTGCACCATGATCTCGGAGCCGACAGGGTAGAGCGTGGGGATGTCCTTGGCTTCGATGCGCTTCTTCTTCTTGCTGCCGCCGCGGTTGATCTCCTCCAAACCAGCGTCGAGTGCGGCGGGGATGGCGTCCCAAAAGTGCAGGAAGGCGTTTTTATCGAAACCGATGTCGATGAACATGGCCTTGAGGCCTTGCTCGATGTTGCGGATGCGGCCTTTGAAGACGCTGCCGATGAGGCTCTGGGTGCCGACGCGTTCGATGTTGTATTCCTCGACGATGCCCTTGTCGAGAAGGGCGACGCGGTTCTCCAACTTCTCGCAGTTGATGACGAGGCGGACGCCGCTCTTGATGTCGCGTTTGCCGGTGAGCAGTTCTTTGATTCTTTGTACGAAGGTCAATGCCATGATGTGTTGTCTCCCTGAAATGATGAGGTCTTCAGCGATTGAAGAACTTGCGGAAAAATCCGCCACCGGGGGCGGGTTCGGATGGTTTGCTTTCCTGGGAGCCTCCCCGGTTGAAGATACCGACCCTGCGCACTGGCACGGCCTGGGGCACATTCTGTCCGGAGCTGCTTCCAGCCGATCCTGCTGAATCGGCTTTGCGGCGGATGTTCGGCGTCGCGCTGGGGCGTGACACCGGCTCATCCACCGCTTCGGCGGCAGGCGCACCCGCGCCTACGTCGCCGTCCTCATCCGTGACGGGAACCAGAGGCACCCCGGCGTCGGCGTATTGGACTTGTGAAACATGATTGAAATGACCGGTGGCGGGTTCCATCGCGACGATGGGCACCTCATAGCCGTTTTCCAAGGCTAGACATTGCTCCAGCACACGTCGCGCGACCGGTGCGGCGCAACCACCGCCTGATTTGCCATTCTGAACTAGAACGCAGACGGCAAACTTGGGATTCTGATAAGGAGCGAAGCTGATGAACCAAGTGTGGTTGTCATCCACCTTCACGCCGCGCTCGTTGCGCCGCCAGTTCTGTGCGGTGCCGGTCTTGCCCGCGACCTCGACGCCAGTGATGCGTGCTCCTTTGCCCGTGCCACCGGGATCATTGACGACCTTCCACATGCCTTTGCGGATAAGTTCGATCTCCTCATCGGTGACATTGGCAGACAAGTCGCCACGAAGGCTTGGCGGGTTTTCGATCACCACCTTCTCGTGGTCCATGACGCGCTTCAGCAGGTGCGGGTTCCAAGCCTTGCCACCATTGGCGACGGTGGCGGTGACGGAAGCCATTTGCAGCGGGGAGGCGAGAACCATGCCTTGTCCGATGGAGGTGTTCGCCGTGTATCCATCACTCCAGCGCTCGGTGGGGCGGTTGGCGCGCAGCCAGTCGGGATTGGGCAGGATGCCGGCCTTTTCATCTTCCAACTCGATGCCGGTGCGCTCACCCACGCCGAGGATTTTGCCGACCTTAGTGATGTTGGCGATGCCGGCAGCATTACCATAGCGGTAAAAGAAGCAGTTGCAGGACTTCATGATGGCGTCGCTGAGGCCGATGGTGCCGTGCGAGCCACCACCTTGGCGCTGAATCCAGCATTGCATGGAGGTGTTCCCGTAAGTGACGCTCCCGCTGCAGTTGAAGCGGTTCTTTTGAATGCCCGCCAAGCAGCCCGCAAAAGAGATGGGAATCTTGTAAGTCGAACCCGGTGCGAAACCCTGCACCGCGCGGTTGAGTAGCGGCACGGTTTTGCTCTCGTTCAATGCCACCCAGTCTGACTCCTGGATGCTTGGGATGAACTGATTTTGATCGTAGGAAGGCACAGAGGCCATCGCCAGCACCTCTCCGGTGGCCGGGTCGATCACTACCACGGAACCGCGACCGACACCGCCATCACGCAAGGCTTTGTCAGCGATGATCTGCATGCGCGCATCAAGCGTGAGGTAAACATCGTTGCCCTTGCGTGGCTCCTCGTATTCCTCAGGCACCTCGCCGACTGGTCTGCCGCGCTGGTCGCGTTGCATCACGCGTGCGCCAGGCTTGCCACGCAGATAGTTGTCGAAGCTTTTTTCCACGCCTGCCCCGCCGAAATCATCCGGCACATAATAATCCCAGCCTTTCCGCTCCTCGGTGGAGGCGCGCTGGTCATCCGGCAGCCGCACATAGCCGATGATATGGCAGGCCAGCGCCTTGAGCGGGTAAACACGCGAAGCGCGCTCGGCCACCGTGACGCCGGGCAGGCCGAGATTGTGCTCAGCGATGCGGCTGAACTCCGTGAAGGTCAGGTCATCGCGGTAAACCCACGGCACCGCGCCTCCGAAGCTGCGGTAATGCACTCGCAAGGATTCGGTGGAGTAGCCTTTGTCCACGCCCATCTCGCGCATGCGCGCGGCGATGGTCTCCTCAAAGATTGTGTAGATGTCGAGTTCCGGCTTCTTCCGGCGGATGCCCCGCTCGACGACTTCAAACGTGACCTCGGGCAGCGCCTTTTTAGTCTTCTTAGCCTCTCGTTTGTACTCAGTTACCACCTCAGCCAGATTCACACGGACTTCGAAGCTGGCTTTGTTCGAGGCCAAGACCACACCGTTGCGGTCCTTGATCTCACCACGCGGGCCAGGAATGCGTGCGCGTTCCTTTTTCGCTCC
>CAXNGR010000480.1:0-4243 GCA_964201265.1 Verrucomicrobiaceae bacterium | reverse complement strand
AGCACCGAGCTGCCCGAAGGCGAGATGGTGCGCGGCGCGGTGCAGGTGGGCGGCCAGGCCATCAGCTTTGGCCCCGCCATCGTCGGCACGAGCACGGAGTGGGCCTTTGACGAAAGCCGGGTGGAAGAACTGCGCCGCGTCTCGCAGACCAGCGGCGGCCGCGAGCTGCTAGAGATGAGCCAGGCATGGCGCAGCCCCACGGTGCCGCGTTTCACCGATCTGAGCGTGTGGCTGCTTATCCTCGCGCTGCTGCTCGTGCTGTGGGAGGCATTAGTCACCCGCACCGGCTGGAAGCTGCCGCAAATGGCGCGTGCTGAGGTGAAAGCGCGACCAATGGCGGCCAAACCACCGAAAGAAGCGCTGCAACACCAGGAGCGCTTGCAGGCGGTACCTGCCAAAGCGGATTCCCAGACGCCCGTTGCCTCACAACCAGAGCCAAAGACAATGCCTGCCACCGAAGCGGAGCGACAAAGCAGGTTTCAGCGGGCGAAGAAACGTTGATGCAAACCCTGCCGATTGGCGGCGTAGGTTTGAGGCACACAATCCAAACGAAGATCATCATGCCCAATTCACGCCGCTCCTTCCTGAAGAACTCCACGCTCGCCACCGCTGCTGCCGCCTTTCCGGCTTTTGTGCGTGGGCAGAACCTCAACAGCAAGCTGCAAGTCGCCTGCGTCGGGGTGAACGGCATGGGCTACAGCGATCTGCACAATGTGGGATCGCATGCGGCGGTGAAGTTCGTGGGCTTCTGCGACGTGGATGCCAACCGTTTCGACAAGGCGGACGCGGAGTTTCCGGGCGTGAAGCATTTCTCGGACTACCGCGAGATGTTTAGCACGCTGGGCGATGGCTTCGATGCGGTGACGGTGGGGATTCCCGATCACATGCATGCGCCGGTTGCTGTAGCGGCGATGCAGCTTGGCAAGCATGTCTATTGCCAGAAACCACTGGCCCACACGGTATGGGAGGCCCGGCAGATGCGTCTATGGGCAGAGAAGAAGAACCTCACGACGCAGATGGGCAATCAGATCCATTCGTCCATCGAGTATCGCATGGGCACGCTCTTGATCAAAGAAGGTGCGATCGGCAAGATTAAGGAAGTGTACTCCTGGGTGGGTGTGACGGGCAACGAGCGCACACGCATGTTCCAGCCACCACCTTCGACTCCGGTGCCGACGAATTTAAACTGGGACTTGTGGATCGGCGCCGCGCCGATGCGCGACTATGCGCAGGCGTATCATCCGTTCATCTGGCGCGACTGGCAGGACTTCGGCGGCGGCGGCTTGGGCGACTTCGGCTGCCACATCATGGACCCGGTTTTCACCGCACTTGATTTGACCGCACCAATCAGCGTCCAAGCGAAAAATAGCGGCATCAACAACCAGATCTGGCCCACACATGAGACGATCCACTACGTCTTCCCCGGTACGCAATACACCGCTGGCAAGACGATGAAGCTCACCTGGATGGACGGTGGCCTGAAGCCTAGCCACAAGCTCGCGCAGATGCCTGGTGATGTTGACCTGCCGGCCAGTGGCAGCATTTTCATCGGCGAAGGCGGCACCATGGTGCTCGCGCATGTGGCCGGACCGCGGTTCTACCCGCTCGACAAATTCACTGGCTTTAAATACCCGAAAGAGGAGGCCCGCAGCCATTGGCACACCTGGGTGGACGCCTGTCTCGCTAGCAAGAAGACCAGCGATGGCTTCCACTACGCCGGACCGCTCGCCGAAACCGTGCAGCTAGGAAATGTGGCCACGCGTCTCGCCATTCCGAAGATTGATCCGGTCACCGGACGTATGGAGGAAGCCAATAAGGTGCTGGAATGGGATGCTGCGAATCTGCGCTTCCCGAATGCACCCGAAGCCGACAAGCTGCTTACGAAAACCTATCGCAAGGGCTTTGAAGTGGCAGCGGCCTAGAGCGAACTTTCCTATGCGTTGGATTTGTGGGGCAACGAGTTGGAAAACTCGTTTTACAATCGAGCGTCTGGCGTAGTTATTGCGTCAGAACTCGACATGAATTCGGAACCCACGAACGAATCATCGCCCTCTCTCAGCGGCCAGCTTCTGCTGGCCTCGCCTGCGTTGCATGACCCCAATTTCGCGCGCTCGGTGGTCTTCATGGCCGCGCACAACGCGAAGGACGGAGCCTTCGGCTACATCCTGAACCGCCCGCTGGAGCAGCGTGTGGCCGATCTGCTGCCAGACCAGGATCTGGGCTCTCTGGGCGAGGTGCAGGTCTTCATGGGCGGCCCCGTCGCCACGGACAAGCTCGCTTTCGCCGCACTGCATTGGAACAAAAAGCGCCGCACCCTGCGCTGCCAGACGCATCTCTCTGTGGCGGACGCGCTGCACGCCCTGAGCCTCGGACATGACGTGCGCGGTTTCGTCGGCTACTCCGGCTGGAGCGGCGGACAGCTCGAAAACGAGCTGGAACTCCGCTCCTGGATCACCGCCCGCGCTCAGCCCCTCGTACTCACTGTTGAAACGCCCGCCCAGATGTGGAGCGCAATCCTTGAAGAGCTGGGTCCGGTTTACAAAGTAATGGCGAAGATGCCTGAAGACGTAGGGCTGAACTGAGTCGGATCGAAACAACTAATATTCTCCAAGATGAGAGCGCTCCTTTTCATGTTTACCGCTCTTTTCCTGATGGGTTGTTGCTTGGATTTCGTTCCCTGGGAGCAATTGCCAACGTTTGGCGATCCAGGTCCGGGAACCATTCATGTTGTTGCCATTTCAGGAGGATTTAAACGCCCAGGACATTATTACCTACCAGAAGGGGCGACTCTTGGGTTGCTAATCGACGTGGCGGGCTGGAAGCCAGTCAGATCAGAAGAGGATGAAACTCTATTAAATGGGTGGCGAGGCGCGGAGCATTTTCTATTGGTGCAGAAACACTATAAGAATCAAAAGGGTCGAGCGAAGAAAGATGAGATCATTAGCCATCTGGACAAAAACGGCATGCCATTTCAGCATCGTGATCGGCCATTGATCGATGGAGATACGGTGTTGCGCAGTGGCTTTTCATTTTAAGCTGCGCCGATTAGGCCATGATCACAAAACTCTGAGCCTCACCACTACAACCCCGCTGTCAACCCCGCTGTGCGTCCGTTCCTCGCCGAAGTGTCTGAGTGATCCCTGCGGACTTGGGCAGTAAGTTATTGAGTGGCACCTGCCCCAGTCGGAGTTGGATCAATATTGAAGTCGAAATTCAGTTTGGGGAAGTCCTTCAGGGTGAAGGTCAGAAGCAGACCCACGTCGCTGACGCCATTGCGGTTATCGCGGGCCATGATTCCAAGCGAGGCTGTCCAACTGCTCAGGTCGCGAGTCACGCTGTAGCTCTGGAATTCCAGAGTGCCGTCGTCAGCCTCAAAGATATGGGTCATGCTGAAGCCGTAGTTTTCGCTCACGCGTGTGAAGAGCCGAGTGAACAAGCGACTGCTGTCCAGGAAGAAGGGATGATCTGAAATGTATTGATGGCCGAAATCAATCGACACACTTTTGCTGGGTATCCAGGTGAGGAAGTTGTTCAACTCCGTGAAATTGCCGATGCCGCTTGAAATAGGAATTTGCCAGTCTGAACGCAGCGTTAGCCAATGAACCGGGCGCCAGAAGATCTCATTGTAGATGTTCGACATGTCTCGGCCGAATTCAGGATCCTTGGCGAACAGATCGACATAGGTGTTCATACCAGCCCAGGCGTAGCTAAGAGGAGAGTCCTCGTCTGCCTGATCAATGAAGTTCCCGTAGCCGCTGGTGGTGACGTTGTCCCGCTTGGTCTGAAAGACGTTGCGGAATCCAACACGGGCGACGTTCCATGAGCGCAGGCTGTCCACGGCGGTGAAAAACGGCACGTCAATGGAGCGTGGTCGGGTGGTGGGTGATGAAATTCGATCAATAGCCGGGAGGCCGGGATCCTGCTTGGCGTCGAGGTAGGAATAATTGATGTAAGGCTGGAAGATGTGGCGAATGCCGTTCAGTCCCAGACTCTCGGAGTAAACATTGTTCCATGTCCGGGTGAGCTTGAAGGACAAGTCCAAGCCCAGATGAAAGATGCCTCTGCTGAAGCTTTGCAATCCTGTGGTGCTGCCGTCGATGCTTCCGTAGCTTGTCAATCCGGCACCAATGCGCGGCGTGACATTGAGCCAGCCCAGGTAGGTCTTGGGATAAAGCAACTCATGGTAGGTGTGAAAGCGCGCGAAATCAGGCTCCTGGAGGCGGCTGGCGATCACTCCCAAGCC
>CAXNGR010000479.1:0-4251 GCA_964201265.1 Verrucomicrobiaceae bacterium | reverse complement strand
TGGAAGGCTCGTAATTCCACCTCATCGCGGACGATGTGGTCGAAGCTGTGTTTCTGCCAGAAATCGCCGCTGCGGTTCAAAAACAGGTTCAGCTCCCGAGCCGAATGCCTTTTCCGGCTTTGCATAATCTCTTCCAACTCGTTTCCAGGCAGCGGTGTGAGTAGCAGATGCACATGATTGGGCATCACGACGAGGTCGCCAAGTTGATAACGGACACCATCGAAGTGTTTCCAACCATCCAAGATGATCTGCTGGCATGCGGCAGCCCGCAAAACACACGAACCATGGCCTTCGTCGAGATACGAGTTCAGCTTGCGATTGAAGTGCTTGAGGAACTCGCGCTGCTTCTCAGGAGCCAGCTGAACGAAGCCTTCGGGCCACTTCTCAACCTCAATGCCATGCAGGCTCAGCCAGTGAGTCTTTTCTCTTTCCCACTGTGCCAGCACCCGCTCCGGGATCGAGTCTGCCATTCGATAGGTGACAAAGTAAGTGCACCCCTCCTGCCGCCAGTGAGGCATGTTCGCGAAGTAGATGCGGACCGGTTTTCGATCACTGAACGGCTGGATGTTCATCGTAGATTCGATTGTTAATCGAATCTTCCCCAAACTGCTTCGAATGCCAATCAAAGCTACTTCAAGCTGATCACAAAATCCACCAACTCCCGGCACTCGAAGAACGACGGGCCGACCTTGTGGCCTTCGCCTGGGACGACTTTCACGCTGAAGGAGCCGCCAGCGGCTTCGTAGCGCTCTTTGAGGATCTGCGTGTTCAAATCATACGGCACCACCACATCGGAATCGCCATGCACGGCGAACATGGGCACATTGTTCGCGGCGAGACCGGCGAGGTTGTCCATGGGATTGAACTCCTTCAGTCGCGCCACGAGCTCAGCTTCCGGAAGCGCGTAGTCGGCGAGCGTGTCCTTCTTCGAGTTCTTCAGCGGCCAGCTCGCCAGATTGCAGACGGGATAGATGCCCACCCAGGCCTTCACCTTGTCCGCATTCCGAAACGCCCACGCCAGTGTCATCATGCCGCCGCGGCTCTGGCCGAGCAGGATCGGCTTCGCGGAGAAGCCGCGCTTCATCATCGCATCGTAAAACAGCGTGAACTTCGCCGAACTCGCGGGCGAACCGCGCACCTCGCCGAGGTCATAGCCCGCAAGGCTGATGCCCGCCTTCATGAAGGCCTCGAAATACATTGGGCGTCCCGCCAGCGACACACCGCCATTCAGCGTCGGCGCATACCAGACCCACGGTTTGTCTTCGGCAGGTGTCGGCGCGGCATAGAGCACGGCTTTGTGGCCGCTGACATCGAAGACCTCGGCTTTGACTTTGGGCAAAGGCTCCTGCGCGAGCAAGGGCAGTGCGAGGAGAGTGGTGATGAGGTTGAGGAGGCGTTTCATGGTAATGTGCGGTTTGGTCATTGTTCAAATGTTCGAGTCCAATCAAGAAACACGGAGATTAACTCTGGGAGTAGTTTCGGACCTCCTGCGGCTATGAACTGTGTTTCGGACCGCTGGCAGTTCATCCAATCCAACTCCCCCAGACGCTCAACCGTTCGGAAGGGCTTTGTTTCGAGAGTTGTTCCAACAAGGTCAATTTTCAGGAGCCAGCCAGGATTATCGAGCGTCTCGATTTGAATTCCATAGTCGTGCTCCCATTCACCATCGCAGTGAAGGCTATACCAGTCTTGGAGTTCTCGAAGCTCGTTCATGTGAAGTAGATGATCGTGTTATGACGCCGCCTACAGCGCTTTCAGCCACGGCGAGGTTGAAGATTCAGACGCTCAACAGATCAATCCACCGGATTGATCACGCTACGAAACGGAATGTCGGCGAAGTCCTTCTCGTTCCGGGTGTAGAAGGTCTTGACGCCATTTTTGACAAGCGTCATGCCGAGCACGGAATCGTGTGTGCGCTGATAGGGGAAGCGGGGTTTCTCCAAGATGGAGATTACATCGGCGAAGCAGGCGGTTTCATAGGCACAACAAGCCACGCCGCTTTGCTCGCGGAGAAACCGAATCTGTGCAGCAGCTTGAGCGGCAGACCTCGGCTTCTCCAGAATCTTCGGGTGACGCAGTGCCTTGTAAAACTCCCAGAGCACCTGATCCGAAATGATCCACTCGTCTGGGTTGGACAGCATCTCATTCACGAGTTCCAAAGCCTTGGCATGTTCAGGTGCCCGGTTGTTCGCTGCGTAGATTAGGATGTTGGTGTCCAAGCTCTTCATCAGGCGTCGTCGGCGTGGAGCATAGCTTTCATGTCGGCGGCTTTCACCAGCACGGCTCCACCGTCGAAGGTGGGGAAAGCAGGCCGAGACGCTTTCTTGGCCCGTCCGCTATTCAACATGCCTGCTCGCTGCTCCATGTCGCGATCCACGGCACGGCGAACGATCTCGCTCACAGGCCGGTCTTCGACGCGGGCGAGTTGCCTCAGCATCGCCATCAGTGGGTCAGGAAATAGGATTTGAAGCTTTTGCATGGCTCCATGCATCGCATGGAGGCAGCACTGATTCAAGCGTTTCGTCTTTGGGTTATCCGGCAGATTGGTGCCTCGGCTTTTGTTGGCTCAAAGCACTTTATGGCCTCTCCGGCAGTGCCTTCAGCCACGCGAGATTGAAGACATAGTGATTGCGGCTGCTGATGAGTTGGATGCGGCCGTCGCGGGTTTGGATGGCGGCGAGGTAGCCGTTGTGCTCGGCGCGGGTGTCGCTGAGCGGGAACATGTTGCGGTCGATGCCGTTCACCGTGCGCTCTTTGCCGCCAGGTGTGACGAGGCGCTTGTGCGGCCAGGTTTTACCGTCGTCGAAGGACACCGCGGCGACGAGGCCGGCGCCGTTGAACTCGCCGTTTTGGCTTTGGAAGGTCATGCCGGTGGGTTTGCGGGCATTCGCGGAGAGATCGGTGAAGGAGCAGAAGAGCAGCGGGCCTTCCTGCAAACGGATGAGCACCTGACGTTGCACGCTGCTGATGGCGGGGAACTCGGTCGCTTCATGCGTCCATGTCTTGCCACCGTCGCTGGAGAAGCTGGCGGGTGTTTTGAAGTTGAAAGGCTTTTGCTCGGACTCGCTGTTGAGTCGGCCAAAGCTCATCAAACGGCCGTCATGCATCTCGACGATGAGCGCGTGGATGCCTGCGTGACGTGCGGCGCTGCCGTTGCGATGCGCGAGCTTCTTGTCGGTGATCACGTCGGAGGTCCAGGTCTTGCCGCCATCAGTGCTTTTGGTGAGACTGGTGGTGGTGACATCCTGCGTCATGTAAACGGTGCCATCGCGAGTGCGGAGGAGTTGATTGCCGATCTCACTCCAGGGCTGGATGATCTGCGCCTTGCTCCAGGTGACGCCGTTGTCGGTGCTGTGGCGCACGACGTTCTCGCGATGGCCGCGGGCGAAGTGAAAGATCGTTTGTTCGCCATCCCCCCAGAGTTTTGGCGCGTGGTCGTTCACGTCCGCGCCATCCCAGAAGAGCGACGCGGGCTCCCACTCGCTCGTACCGAGGCGGAGACGGCTCGCGAGGTTGTTGAGCTCTGTGCCGGCTTCATCGACGCAGGAATACCACACCGCGAGCAGATCGCCGTTCGGGCACTCGGCGATGGCGGGGCTGTGATTGTGCCAAGAAAACGTCGGGCCAAAGGAATTCGGCTCCACTTTGACAAAGGGCTTGGGGCCTTCAAAAATCGGTATATTCGGGTCCATCCGCTCGATCTTCGGGGTGCCTTGAGAGACGTTCTGCGCATGCAGCGCGGGCTTTGGGAGCGGCAGCTTCTCGCCCTTTGGCCGATCGCCGAGCACGACACGGAAACCGATGCGATCATTCACCGCCTCCGGCAGCCATGACATGCGATTCGCCGAGCGCAGCAGTCGCGTTTGCGTGGAATGACTGCCACCGCGAATCACACGGAAGTCGCCATCGACGCGACCGAGCGGATCACTCTGCTCAGCGGCTTCATACGGCCCATACCAGTCCGCGCACCACTCGGCGACGTTGCCGTGCATGTCGTGCAGGCCCCAGGCATTCGCGGGTGTGCGTCCGACCTTCAGCGAGAGCTTTGTGGGTTTCGGCTGATACTCGGGCGGCAGCGTTTCCTATGGGAAAAAGCGGTCGCGCACACCGGTGTCGTGCGGCCAGGAGTGAAAATCGGCCGGAAGTGCCTCGCCGGTGTGAAACAGCGTCGTCGTGCCCGCTCGGCAGGCAAACTCCCACTCCGCCTCCGTCGGCAGGCGATACGTTTTGCCTTCCTTCTTCGAGAGCCAT
>CAXNGR010000478.1:0-4267 GCA_964201265.1 Verrucomicrobiaceae bacterium | reverse complement strand
CCATGTTTGCGGTGATGAGGCGGGTGAGGTGGCCTCCCTTCGGCTGCGTCCAGCGGTGCAGCATGATGAAGCGCTTCCCATCCGGCCCCACGAGCAGATGATAGGCGTGATGCTTCGAGGTCGGATGATTTTGCATCACCTCGCCAGTCTTCGAGAGCAGTTCGTGAGTCACGATCAGTTTCTCAGCGCCGGTTTCGAGATTCACATGCGTCACACCGCTGCCAGCCGGGGCCATCTCATCGAAAAAGCGGTCTTTGATGCCTGCGTAGCCATATCCAGGTCGGCAATCGGCCACGCGGGAGAAATCGCAGCTCACAGCCTCTTTGCCATTTGGACTCAAAGCATAGATCGGAGCTGGCAGCGTGTGTTTCTCCATCGTCTTCACGTCGAGGATGTGGCAGACGTATTTATCCTTCTCGCGGTCGTTCCAGATCACCTTCGACTCCGTGCCTGGAATCCATTGCAGCATGCAGCCCTGCTGCCAGTTCCACGCGTTCGACTTGCCGAGCGGAATCCATTTGTCGCCATCCTGGATGTCCACTATGCCGACTTCGATCACGTCATCCGCCGTTGGTGAGCGATGTTCAAAGCTGGCCTTGTTGCTGAGCACGAAGCGATTCGTCGGATCAAACTGGAGCTTGTCGTAATAAGCGAACCAGTGAAATCCGGGGCCTTTCGTGATCAGGCGCGTCGGCGGGAACTTGGGCACCTCCTGCCCGCGTGCGGCAAAGGGAGCGAGGGCAAGCGTGGAGAGAAACTGGCGGCGGTTGGGGCGGGAATTCATGGCTTGGAAATTACGCGTGAGTCTCTCATTTGTTTTGGCCCTTGGCACTGGAATCTTGCGCAAGTGGCCGGCACAGACGAATTCCTGCCATGTCCGCCGCCATCCCGAACGAAATGATCCTCGCCTCTGCGGGCTCGGGCAAGACGTGGCAGCTCACGAACCGCTTCATCGCGCTGATGGGCCAGCAATTGCTCGCAGGCCAGGACGTGAAGCCGGAGCGCATTGTGGCGGTGACGTTCACGCGCAAAGCGGCGGGTGAGTTCTTTGATTCGATCCTGGTGAAGCTGGCGAAGGCGGCCTCGAATGCTGAGTTCGCCGCGAACCTCGCTGGTGATGAAAAAAACGACCCCGAGGCCAAGGATGATCCGCTGCGGCCGATTTTGCGCGCGTTGAAGCCTGCGGACTATCAGAAGCTGCTGCGTGTGTTCATCTCGCGCATGCCGCGTTTGTTTCTCGGCACGCTCGACAGCTTCTTCTCCGCCATCCTGCGCAGTTTTCCGGCGGAGTTTGGCCTGACGGGCGATTTCGAGATCCTGAGCGAGCATCTCGGCGGCATGGAGCGCGAACGTGTGTGTCGTGCGGTGTTTCAGCGCACACTTCCTGGCTTCAAAGCCAGCACGGAAGGCCTCGCGGCCCAGAAGGAGTTCTTGGAGGCGTTTCGCCGCGCCACCTTCGGCAGGGAAGAGTCCAGCATCCGCGCCGTGCTCGATCAGTTCATTGAGAACCAGCACGAAATCCTGCTGCATGCCGCCAACGGCGCGCTGTGGGGCAATGCGCAGGCCATCTGGCCGCAGGGCTGCCACTGGCTCGAAGCGAAGGTCGATCTGAAAGAAGCGACGAAGCACCTGATGCAGCTTTTGGAGGCTGCGGATACGCATGACAAGGCGTGGGAGTTCTGGGAGGAGTTTCGCGATCAACTGGGCGATTACCAACCCGGCGGCAAGCTGATGAACCGCGTCGAGTTCTTCGTGAAGAAGGCTCTGGAGCAGTGGCAGGACATTGAGGCAAAGAACTGCACGCTCACCGTGAACCGGCAGAAGCAGACGCTCGAAGGCCGATTGTGCGATGCCTTCGCGGCCATCATCCGCCATATCGTCGGCAGCGAGCTGCGTGCGCGGCTTGAGCGAACGCAGGGCGTGTGGGCGGTGCTGAACCAGTATGAGCAGACGTGGTCGCGCCAGGTGCGGCGTCGCGGGCGGCTGACGTTTCAGGACATGGAACTGATCCTTGCCGGGCATGAATTTGCCGCCGGACTGCCGAAGCCGATGCTCTCGCAGGTGCCTGGCGAGGACGAGCGTCTGCGCATCGACTACCGGCTCGACGCGCGCTACGACCACTGGCTGCTGGATGAGTTTCAGGACACAAATCACATTCAGTGGTCGGTCATTCAGAACCTCATCGATGAGGCGGTGCAGGACACCAGCGACGAACGCACGCTGTTCCAGGTGGGCGATGTGAAGCAGGCCATCTACGCCTGGCGCGGCGGCGACACGCGACTGTTTGAAGACATCTACCAGCGCTACAGCTCCGAGACCGTCCAGCGCATCCACAAACGGCCGCTGAATGTCTCATGGCGTTCTGGTCACGATGTCATCGACATGGTGAACCGCGTCTTTGGCAACGAAACCGCGCTCGCTGAGCTGCAACTGCCGCAGGACACGATCAAACGCTGGCCCTGGCAGCCGCATCAGGTCGCGGGCATTCATGACACGATGCCCGGCCACGCCCTGCTGCTGCATCCGATTCCAGCAGAAGGTGAGAAAGTGACCGAGGAAGACCGCTTCGCGCTCACGCTCGGTCTGCTGGAGGAAATTCAGCCGGTGAAGCGCGGCCTGAGCTGCGCGATCCTCGTGCAGAGCAACAAAACCGGTCGTGAGCTTGTGGATTACATCCGTGCGCATTCAAAGTCGCGCATCCCGGTGATGTGCGAGTCGGAGATCGCCATCGCCACGGACAATCCGCTCACGCTGTCGCTGCTCAGCGTCATCAAGGCCGCCGCGCATCCCGGCGACTCGATGGCGTGGGAGCATTTGCTTATGACGCTTTTCCGCCCGCTGCTGGAAGGCAAAACGCCGGGCCATCTTGCCCGCGAGGTGCTGCAAATGATCTTCGACGAAGGTTTCGAGGCCGTGCTATGGCACTGGACGCATGAGTTGGAGAAGATCGACGTGGCGCTGGATGCCTTCAGCAGGCGGCGCGTGGAGGATTTCGCGCTCGCGGCCCGCTTGTTTGATCAAGGAGGCAGTCGTGATACGGATGAGTTCCTCGATTATGCGTCGAGTTACACCGTCCGCGAGCCTGACACGCACAACGCCGTACAAGTGATGACGGTTCACAAGTCGAAGGGACTCACCTTTGAATGCGTCATCCTGCCCGATGTCGAAGGCAACAAGCTCACCGAGCTGCGTCGTGGCATCGGCGTGAAACGCGACCGCGAGCGGCATGTGGAGTGGGTTTTTGACCTGCCGCCATCGGAGTTCGTGAAGGCGGATGACATGCTGGCCGCCTTCCGTGCCGATCAAGAGGCCGACGCGGCCTATGAGGAGCTGTGCAAGTTCTACGTGGCCCTCACACGCGCCAAGCATGCGAACTACATCATCGCCAAGCCGCCAAGTGAGAAGTCGCGGTCGAACAACTTCGTCAAACTGCTCGATCTCACCCTAGGCGCGGAGAAAAAACCGCCGCAGCGCGAGTTCGGCGGTGTGGAGGCTGAGGTGGTGTTTGAATCGAGCACCCAGGCCACGAATCCGCGCTGGTTTGAGGTGCCAAGAAAGGTTGAGAAGCCTATCGAGGCCGCTCAACCCGAACCCGTCACCGTTTCAGGCCGCCAGCGTCCTGTGCGCCGCACACCGAGCGGCTCAGAGACGAGCATCGTCACGGCCAAACAGCTTTTCTCACGCGGCGGGCGCTTCGCCCGTTGCTATGGCACGCTGGTGCATGCGTTCTTTGAGCAGATCGAGTGGTTGGACGAGGCTGACGATGCCGCGTTGTCCGCTCTCTGGTCCGCTGTGCCCTGTGTGGATGATGGTTTGCGAAATCGAGCCGAGGAGGAGGTGCGTCGATGCCTCGTCGCGCCGGAGGTGCGGGCCGTTTTGAGCCGCCCGTCGCCGCAGGCTGAGTGCTGGCGTGAAAAGCGCTTCGAGATTCTGCTCAAAGGCGAATGGCTCAGCGGCACCTTTGACCGCGTGATGATCGAGCCGCACCGCGCCACGATTCTCGACTTCAAAACCGACAAACCTGACACCGACGAGGCCTTCGCCGCCCGTGTGGATGGCTACCGGCCGCAGCTTGAAACCTACCGCGAGGTGCTGGCTCGCATGACCGGTCTGCCGCATTCACAAATCGCCTGCCGTCTTCTCTTCACGCATCGGCGCCAAGTGGTGTCGGTGTAAAGGCCATCTGCTCAGCAGGCACGTCGAGCCTGATGTTCGAGCCGTAGCCGAGTCCTTCAGTCCAGGGGAGCAACAGTTCGAGCACCTCTGG
>CAXNGR010000477.1:0-4271 GCA_964201265.1 Verrucomicrobiaceae bacterium | reverse complement strand
TGCATGTCCTCGTCCTCGGCAGAAGTCACAAGCTGGTAGGTGAGACTGTCGGCAGGCTTGCCTGCGACGATGTTGTTTTTCTTCTCAGCACTGTTTTCGCCACCGGCCATGGTGAACTCGAAGGTGTCGAGCCGCAGCTCGCCTTTTTGTTTCTCCTCGCCATGGCACTTGTTGCACTTCGCCTCGAAGATCGGGAGAATGATGTGCTGGAAGACGAGCTTATCGCCGCTGGCAGCCGGGGCGGGCGTGGCAGGAGTTGGAGTGGGAGCGGTTTCGACGGCCCTCGGGGGTTCAGGTGCCTTTTCCTCGATCTTTTCCGGCTTGGGCTCCTCCACAAAGCTGAGCATCCACTTTTCCATGCTGATCATCTGGCTCTTGATCGGCTCCGGGGCGTGCTGGGTGAGAAATTTGCTGCCGTGGCTCATGTTGCCGCCGAAATGGGCACCGAGGCCCATGACGCCAAAGCTGACGAAATACAGGGCGCGGTAGGCTTGCAGCAGCTCGTTGCTGACACGGCCCATGGCAAGCAAGCGCACCACCAGCGCCAAAAGAACGCCCGCCGTGCCCAGGATGCCCATGGACTGGTGCAGGGTGAAGTTCCCCCCCACATAACCGCCCTCACGCGAGAGCATGATGCCTGCCAGCACGGCCAGCACAGCGCCAGCGGAGCCGACAAACAGCGTGAGCAGAGCGGCCTCACCGTATTTTGACTCGCCACGACGCGTGACGCAGAGCAACTCCATCAAGCACAGCAGCCCCAGCGCCCCGACCGGCAGGTGCAGCAGGATGGGATGGAAGCGCCCGATGAACAGCACCGAACTCGACGCTTCCGCTGTGGGGGCCTCATAGAGTGGCGGGAAAATCAGCAACCCCAGCACAAAGGCCACAATCAGCAGCACCGTGGCGATCCAGAGGGCGGTGAAGGACTTCGGTTCATCGGAAGCATGCGCAGGCGAAGACATGGTGGAAAATCAGGAAGAAGGTTGGGAGCGTGAGATATGGCACTTCTAGTAACGGCACCGCAATGAAAGATTCATCAGGAACCTCATGGTCGATGCCGCCAGATTTCACATCGCCTTTTGTCGGATGCTGACCGTATCCTGCCATTCTTCTCTGCCCCTCTATGCCCCGCACTGTTCTCCACTGGTTCCGCCGCGATCTCCGCCTCACCGACAACACCGCCCTACACCACGCCGCGAAAGTCGCCGGGCAGGTCATTCCGGTCTATGTGATGAGCGATTGGAAAATCAGCCACGGCTGGACCGGCCCGAACCGCCAGCAGTTCCTCTGCGGGAATCTCGAATCCCTCGCCAAGAACCTCGAAACCCTCGGCAGCCGCCTGATCATCCGCAGCGGCAAGGCCGCTGCCGAGTTGGAACGCCTGATTCTCGAGACAAAGGCCGACGCGATCTATTTCAACCGCGACTACGATCCCTACGGTCGCGAGATGGAGAAGAAGATCGCTGCTTTGTGCTCACGCCTCGGCATCGAGTGTCACGGCTTTGACGACAGCGTCATGCACCCGCCCGAAACCGTGCTCACCGGCAGTGCGCAGCCTTATCGCGTCTATACACCTTACTCGAAGAACTGGCTCGGCCTCGCCAAAGCCGCACCCCTGCCCCGCGTGACCACCTTGGGACCCAAGGCGGATGAAAAAGTCATGAGTCTGCCGCTTCCGACGCTCGCGCACTGGCATCTGCCAGCACCCACGGCGCAGATCGTGACCTCTGGCGAGCGTGCGGCGCGTGATCGCATGAAGCACTTCATGGACAGCGGCATCTTGAAAGGCTACACCGCGAATCGCAACATCCCGGCGGGGCAGACGACCTCCCTGCTCAGCCAGGATCTGCGCTACGGGCTGATCGGCATCCGCGAGCTGTATGCGCGATGCGCCGCCATAGAAGCAGAGAGCACTTACATCAAGGAACTTGCGTGGCGGGAGTTTTACTTCGCCATTTTGTGGTTCTACCCCGAGGTTTTTGAGCATGAGTTCGCTCCCGACTGGCGTGGCCTGCCCTGGCCGGGCACCGAGGCCGACTTTCAGCGCTGGGCCACCGGCACCACAGGCTTCCCCATCGTCGATGCTGGCATGCGGCAGCTTTTGCAGACCGGCCTCATGCACAACCGCCTGCGCATGATCACCGCCATGTTCCTCACCAAGGACCTGCACTGCGACTGGCGCATTGGCGAAGCCTTCTTCATGCAGCAGCTCGTGGATGGCGAAAACGCCAGCAACAACGGCGGCTGGCAGTGGTCCGCTGGCACAGGTGCCGACGCCGCACCTTACTTCCGCATCCAAAACCCCTGGCTGCAAAGCGCCCGTTTTGACCCGCTGGGCGAATACATCAAAAAATGGGTACCCGAGTTAAAGGATGTCCCCGCCCCGCTTCTCCACGAGCCGCCCAAGCCAGGCCTCCCACTCGCGAAAGGCTACCCGCTCCCGATGGTCGATCACCACACGGAACGAGATCGCTGCCTCGCGATCTTTGCGAAGCATAAGGAAGAGCGAGGCTGAAGTGATCATAGATCGCCAATGCATTACCTTGAAGAGGGTAGCAATGGACCCAATGATCGTGTGCTAGCCAAACAAGGATTCGTGTGGAAAATGAGCAGCCTGATTCTTTGACGCGCTGCCCCCACCACGATGCGCGACACCTCTTTTCTCACTCATCCCATGCTGATCTCCGAGATTTTTTACTCCGTGCAGGGCGAAGGGACGCTGGTGGGGGTGCCCTCGGTGTTTGTGCGGACTTCGGGGTGCAATCTGCGCTGCGGGTGGTGTGACACGCCGTATGCATCTTGGAAGCCTGAAGGCAATGAGATGGGTGTGGAGGCCATTTTGGAGGCCGTGGAGGCGTGTCCGACACGGTTTGTTGTCGTGACGGGTGGGGAGCCGATGGTGGCGAAGGAAATGCCGCACCTGCTGGCAAAGCTGCGTGAGGCGGGAAAGCACATCACGATTGAAACGGCCGGAACCATCGCACCGGAGGGCGTGCCCTGTGATCTGGCGTCGATCAGCCCGAAGCTGGCGCATTCGACGCCGGATGAGGAACTGGCGGGCAAGGCCTGGGTGGAGAAGCATGAGCGTCTGCGGCTGCAGCCGGAGGTTTTGCGGGCGTGGTGCTCGGCGTATGATTTTCAGCTCAAGTTCGTCGTCGCCACCGAGGCGGATGTCGAGGAGGTGCGCACGGTGGTGGAGTTGATTGGCGTGGCGGTGCCGCCGGAGAAGATTTTGCTGATGCCGGAGGGCATCAAGCCCGAGGTGCTGCGGTTGCGGCAGGCTTGGCTGGTGGAAGTCTGCAAGCAGACCGGCTGGCGCTACACGCCGCGGCTGCACATCGACCTGTTTGGCAACCAGCGCGGAACATGAAACGGCCGCGCTCGCACCTGTCGAGAAACCTATGGGCGCTGGTGTGGACGCTCGTGGTGGTGTTGCAGTTGTGGGATCACTTTCGTGACAAACCGGCAGCGCCAACACCGGAGCCGGACGGACACTTCGTGACGCTCACCAACGCCCGTCTCGTGGATGATTCCAGCAACGATGGCGACAGCTTCAAGATCGCGCATGACGGCGGCGAGCAGGTGCTGCGGCTGTATTTCGTCGATTGCCCGGAGAAGCGGCAGTACAAGCTGGTGGAGGGCCGTTTGAAGGATCAGGCGGGCTATTTCGGCGGCCTGAGCATCCCGCAGACGCTGAACGTGGGCCAGGAGGCAAAGTCATTCACCGAAACACGGCTGCGAGGGCAACGCTTCACGGTGCAGACGCGCTGGGAGCGTGTGTATGACAGCGAGCGTGTGTATGCGGTGGTCTTGTTCGAGGATGGCGAGGACTTGGCGGCAAAACTGGTGAGGGCAGGCCTGTGCCGCATCCACACGAAAGGCACGCTGATGCCGGACGGGCAGCGTGAGTTCGATTTTGAGGCACGGCTGCGTGCTTTGGAAAAAGAAGCCAGGGCCGCGCAACGTGGCGCGTGGGGCAAGCCGAAGCGCACACCAGCTAAGCCAAAAACGTGAGCAGCGGCACGTCCGCCGGAGCGAGCGGATAACCCGCCAACTGCGGACGTTCCACCCAGACAAGGCCGGTGTGCTCATGCGGATGCGGCTCCGGGCTGTCGGCGGTGAGTTCGCAGACAAACGGGATCATTTCGACGGTACACCAGGGATATTCATGCGTCACCGCAGGCAGGGTTTGAAGAATGCGCACCTCGCAGCCCAGTTCCTCAAGTAGCTCACGATGCAACGCGGCCTCGGCGCTCTCGCCACGCTCGACT
>CAXNGR010000476.1:0-4280 GCA_964201265.1 Verrucomicrobiaceae bacterium | reverse complement strand
GTACGCCGTGAAAGGGCTCATGGAGGAGTGTGAAGGCCACCAACCGCCCCCACCAGCCATCTGCGATGATATTCCGAGTCGCGCTGTTCACCGTGCCGCCAGTCAAACCGACATGCTCGATGTATTTGCGCCACGTTTGCAGATTCGCGGCTAGAAATGCCGGAGCCAGATACATCCACAGAAAATAGTGCCACACGCCCGCATAAGAGACTGCTGCGATAATGCCGCTCCACACCACGACCATCAGCGCCAGCTCTAGCCAGATGCGCCGACGCACTTTCATACTGCGAATCGGTGAGCCATTGCGCAGGAAGGAACGCAGAAACAAGAGCGGCGTGTAAAACAACCCCATCGTCAGTTCCAGCACGGCGGCGAGCACTCGCACCCAGCGTGGTTTGTTCGTGAAAACAAACGGCCAGAGCTCTTCATCCCGCTCCGTGGCAAAGTAAGCGTGATGCGACTGATGCGCAGCCCGGTATAGGCTGAAGCTCATGAAGCTGAAGACGCCCAGCAACACGCCATCAAACTCATTGAACCGTCTGTTCTTCCTCAGCAGCCCATGCGTCGCCTCGTGCAGTCCCACAGCCGCGCCATGCATGAAATGGCTCGCCAGCAAAACCAGCGGCACCATGACCCAAAGTGATGCTTCGCGATACAAGGCCACGCCGAGTGCGATCTCGGTGAAGAGAACGAGAAAGACCAGGATCTGGAATGCTGAGTGGCTCAGCCAATGCGGTGCAGGTGGGTTCATCATGGCTCAGATAAAGGTGCGACTGTCTGGTGAGGCGCAGACGGTCGTGAGAACGGTCAGAAACAGGCGATGCAGCTCCTCGACCTCCGATTGTGAAAAGCGGGTCCAGCGAAACAGCCAGACGACTTCCAGGCCATCACCTTCCTCAGTGATTTCACACGCGAGATCAAAGCGTGGCGTGCCTGTGGCACGGATCTTTAGCTGGACCGAAAACCCAGCCACCGCGAGATCTGGCACAGGCTGGTTTTGAAGCGCAAACCGCACTTCATAGATGGGATTGCGGTCCGGCTGTCGCGGCGGATCGAGTGCGCTCACGAGTTCGGCAAAGGGCATGGCATTGGCAAAGCAATCCATCGTCGATTGATGCACCGCTCGGAGGCTGTCGGAGAACGAGCGGCTGTCATCTACCTGACCACGCAGTGGCACGATGCTGGAGAAGTAACCCATCGTCTCACGCACTTCTTGTCGTGCGCGATTCGCCACTGGCGTGCCCACCACGATGTCCGCCACGCCCGTCCAGCGCGACAGCGTGATTTGAAACGCCGCAAGCAAGGTGCTGAACAACGTGGCGCTGGTGCGTCGTGCCAATTCACGCACCGCCAGACCCAACTCGGCGGAGACTCCTGCAATGCGCCGCTGCAACTGATCCGACTCATCCAGCGCATCCGCTCGATCATCCCAAAGCCGCGTGGAACCAGCGAGACACGTTTTCCAAAACATCGCTCTTTGCTCCAGCAGCGCCGGTTGCCACAGCGCACGCTCAGCAGCTCCCCAGGCCATGTAGGACTGCAGCACAAGCGGCAGACCGCCGCTTGCGCCTAGCAGCACCTGAGCATAAGCCGCATACAAGTCCTGCACCAGCACACCGAGTGACCAGCCATCGGCAATCGCATGATGAATCGCCACGACGAGCACATGATCGATCGGCGAGCGTCGCAGCACCTCCACGCGATACATCGGCCCCTGCACGAGATCGAAAGGCACACCGAAAGTTTCGCGCGCGGCAGCATCCAGGGCTTCAGAACTTGTGGATGACGATGGTAGGTCACGAAACCGCATCACCGGCTCGCTCTGTGCCTGGATCATCTGCACTGCCTGACCTTTGCTCGGCAGGAAGGACAGCCGCAGCACCTCATGCCGGTTCACCACGCGCTGCATCGCCGCGATGCAGTCCTGCGCGGTGATCGCGCCCTTGATTTCGATGAGGCAGCAGATCGTGTTCGTTTGATCCGCCACTGGCACCGGCGAGGCCTCCCACAGTTCGCGCTGCGGAAAGGTCAGCGGATGCAGCGCTGCCTTACCACTATCGAGCCAGCGCTTCAATCGCGTGCGCTTGTCTTCGATGACCATCTCGCTCAAACGCGCACCTCCAGCACTTCGGCCTCAATGTGTATGGGACGATCTGTGGTCGTGGAGCCAAGCAACTGATCCAAATCATCATCGGAAATCGCATCGAGATCCACGTCTTCTGGCGTTGCTGGTTCGGCGATGATCAAGACTGTTTTCGATGGTGCAGCGCCCATGTGCTCAGCGATCAAGGTGGCAATCTGGCCGATGGTGCGGGCCTTCATCAGGCTCGCAGGCGGTAAGGCGACACCGATGGAGCTTTCGATGGAGTTTTCGATCTCGACGGCCATCAGCGAATCGAGGCCGAGATCGGTGAGAGGCTGGTCAAAGCGCAGACCTTCGGGTTTCACACGCAGCACGGAGCCTACGACATCACGCACGGCTTGGCCGATCACTTCGGTGCGGTCCGCAAGCGCGGCGGACTCGATCTTGAGTCGCCAGTCGCTTTTGGCACCGCTTGATTCCGGTGTATCGACACCTGCGGCGTAGATGCGTTCCAGCAACGGGCTTTCCTGGCCGCCACGGTAAGATTGACGCCACTTCGACCAGTCAACACGCATCGCTAATGCTTGCGTGGCTCCGGCATTCAGGAAGGACTCGACCAATGTGACGACTTCGACGGGTGAAAGCGGCGTGGTGCCGTGCAGGGCCAGATATTCGGCTACGCGTTCGTTGCGGGCCACATAGCCTTCGCCGCCGAGTGCGCCCCAGTTGATCGCAAGTGCTGGCAGACCGAGTGCATGACGATGATGCGCGAGTGCATCAAGGAAGGCATTCGCAGCGGCGTAGTTGGCCTGTGCGGAGTTGCCAAAGACACTCGCAAGGGAGGAGAACATCACAAAGCAGTCCAATTCCATACCCAGCGTGCCTTCATGCAGCAGCCAAGCACCGTGAGCTTTGGGAGCGATGACTTTAATCATGCGATCACGCGTGAGCGCTGCCATGGGCGCATCGTCGATGACCATCGCGAGGTGAAACACGCCCTTCAAAGGATGTCCGAGCGATGCGATGTCTCCAAGCACACGCTTCACATCCATCGCGGAGCCAGCATCGGCCTTGATGACCTGCACATCGACGTCGCGAGCACGCAGCTTGGTCACGAAGGCCTCCGCCGCAGGTGTGGCAGCGCCGTTGCGACTGGTGAGCACAAGATGTTTGGCACCACAATCAGCCAGCCATTCGGCCATGACTTTGCCAAAGCCACCAAAAGCACCCGTGATCAGGTAAGTGCCGTCCGGCTTCACTTCAAATGCTGGAACCAACGGTTCGCCACGCCTTGCCACAAATGGCTCGGGGAAGGACACGATGACTTTGCCAGTGTGTTTGCCCTGCGCCATCAGGCGGAAAGCGGAGTCGATGCGGCAGGCTGGGAACGAGCGGAAGGGCAGCGACTGCAGCGCCTTCTGCTCAACCAACTCGGCGATGGTTTCCAATATCTGGCACGTGCGCTTTTCATCGCCACTGAAGATCGCATCCATCGCGACGACATGGAAGGAGGCGTTCTTCCGCAAAGGCCACAGCGGGATGCGGCTGTTTTGATAGATGTCGCGTTTGCCGATCTCGATGAAGCGGCCGAACTGCGCGAGGCAGGAGAGGCCCATCGGGATGGCCTCGGCGGCGAGCGCGTTCAGCACCACATCCACTCCTTTGCCATCGGTGATTTCCATCACGGCTTCTGCAAAGTCAGCACGGCGCGAATCAATGACGTGTTTCACGCAGAGGACGGTGAGCAGCGAGCGTTTGGCTGCACTGCCGGCACTGGCGATGACTTCCGCGCCGAGATGATGCGCGATTTGAATCGCTGCCATGCCCACGCCGCCTGCACCCGCATGAACGAGCACACGCTCGCCCGGCTGCAACTGCGCCACGGTTTTCAGCGCATGCCAAGAGGTCATGAAGACCACGGGCAGCGTTGCCGCTTCTTCAAAAGACAAGCCGTCAGGAATGATTCGCACATCACCAGCACGCGCCATCGAGTCCGTGGCGAGACCGAACACAGCGAGGCCAAACACTCGGTCACCAGCCTTCACATGTGTGACGCCAGCGCCGACCGTTTTCACCACACCGGCCACTTCATCGCCAAAAATGCGAGCATCGGCTGTCTCGGCGGGATAAAGCGCCAGCGCCTTGAGCACATCGCGGAAGTTCATGCCAGCGGCCTTCACGTCGATCACCACCTCGC
>CAXNGR010000475.1:0-4305 GCA_964201265.1 Verrucomicrobiaceae bacterium | reverse complement strand
ATCTCCAAATCCCTTCAGCTTTCACCCACCCAAGCTAGCGAACCGCCGAAAAAACCGGTGGCCTCAAACTTGCTCCCCACGACTTCCAGGAAGTTGCTTTTGAGGGGGCGGGTCGGGTTGGTCCTGAGCGCGGCGCGGAGATGGGGTGTGACGGGGAGTGACTCCATGAGCCGGGAGCTGTTCGCCCTTCATCTACCAACCCAAAACGTGTGGAGACTGATTTCGCGGTTCTCGCGGAGCTATGACGCGTCCTCAGCGGTGCGGAGGATTGGGCTTTGTGTATGATGATGTCTTGAAAGTGCTTTTCCGGGTGTGGTACAGGATTGGACTTCGGTGTGGAGCGAAGAAGCGGTTTGCGACCGATGGCAGGGATTTGCTTGCTGTTTTAGACTGAGTGAAGCAAGCTCAACCGTGCTTGATTCCAACGAAGTCGAATCGTTTGCCTCATTACCATGGACTACCTCCTCATTGCTCTGAAACTCATCGTGGCGCTTGGCATTCTGAACGTCTGGCTCTTGCGCCGCAGCAAGGCAACTGCGTATCGGGGCAAGGATGCAAAAACTCTGCGCGAGGAGTTCGCCGTCTATGGACTGCCTTTTCCGATTTTCTGCCTCATCGGCGTTCTCAAAGTCGGCCTCGCACTGGCGCTCCTGGCCTCGTTTTGGATTCCCAGTTTGGCGCAACCTGTGGCGCTTGGCATGGGGGCGTTGATGCTGGGTGCCTTTTTCATGCACCTCAAAGTGAAAGATCCGATCAGCAAGGCGCTGCCCTCTCTCGCGGTGCTGGCGATGTGCGCCGCCATTGCGCTGCTGTAGGCGGCGTGCGGATCAGAATCCGGCAATACAGAGATAGGTGTTGAGAGCCAGATAAAACACCGCCGGGATGGTTTGCAGCAGGGTGTCCTTGATCTGGATGCGGACGATGACGGCAATCAGCATCATCAGCGCCAGTCCTCCTGCTGCCAACTGACCCAGCCATGGCTGGATCATTCCTGCCAGCAGGCCGATCCCCGCGCACCACTGCAAGGCACCTACCCTGATGCGCTGCGCTGCGAGTCGGTAACGAATAAACTCCTGCTTCATGCGGCTCGAAAAAAAGCACGCCGTTCCGTAACCGAGGAAGGAAAGGGCGGAGAAGAGGATGAGAGCGGTTTTCAAGACGGGGACTTTGAATCACCTGGATGATAGTGAGTCACTTAGCACGAACGATACGTTCGCCATGAAGCGATTGGGGCAACACGTTCTGCCAAATGCAGCGAATCCGTCGCCCGGCTGCGCTGCGGTCAGCCTTTGAGCCTTAATTCCAGCAGCTTGCGGTGCTTGGTGACTCGACCGCTGACGCGCTTCCGCCAGCAGCGAAAGCTGGAGGGTTTGAGCTCACGACGCATGAGGTCGATGACTTGGCTTTCTACCAAACCTGTGCGCTCTCGAATCTCTTCAATGCTCGTGCGATCCTCCCAGGCGAGGCGCACGACGAAAGATGCTTGTTCGCTGCTGAGATTGGTCTTCATGCACGGGTGACGATGGTTTCGATCTGAGTTCTGAGGCGGGGAGAGTCGTCGAGGTTATTGACATAACTTTGAGGCATCTTTGAAACGCCCACAGCCCCGCCAATCAAGGCGCCGAGCACGGCTCCACGATGGCAGTTGTCACCGCCGACATTCGCATTGGCGGTGACGCCGCTTTCAAAGTCATCGGCATATTTCCATGCCAGATACAATGATGCGGGGAAGGCTTCGGCAATGTAGCAGGCGGGGCTGACGCGCCTGCCGATCACGACCTCGTCGGGATCTTTGGACCATTCTAGAGCTTTGCGTTGAGAGAACCAGTCGCTGCCATGGGCGAGTATGGCCTTACGCAATGGCGCGCCCTTGAGTAGGTCACAAATCATCCTCACCATGGCGTCTGCTGCTGCGATCACCTCAGGAGAGCGGTGTGTGAGGCTGACGTGCTCACGCACTGCTTCCCGTGTGGCATTGAGGTCGCCCCGGAAATAGGCGCAGAGCACACCGACATGGGCCAGGCCACCGATGTGGATGTCTGTGCCCGCGCATTTTCTTGGATCGGTGCCGCGCGCATAGGCGGTGAAGAACTTGCGATGACACTCCTCGACGTAGGTGTCCCGATGCGTCCCAGCCGTGAGCATGAAGTCGATGTAGCGCGTGAGATAGTCATCCGCATCGTAGCTGCCGCAGGCGATCAAGGAGTCCATCAACACCTTGGCGAGCTGGAGGTTCAGCGTGTTTTCACCCGCCCGCAGGAATTGGTGATAGTGGATGCCGCGCTGTCCCCAGTAGCGTGCCTGATCATGCAGAATATCCCCGCGCGCATTGAGCGCGGTGTATTCAGACCGCCACAGTATGCTGCCGGGATGCGGAGATTTCGGGGCTACGTAGTCACGGACGATGCCGTAGTCCTGGCGCAGCGCTGAGCGGTCGTAATACCAATGCACGGGCATGGCGAGAGCGTCACCAATGAAGCCGCCCAAGGCGAGGCCTGTGAGTGAGTCCTGAATCTTCTCCATGTGGCTCAAGGTGTGATGGCTGCGCTCGGTTTGGTGGCCTTGCTAGTCCATCGATCAAGTTTTAAATCACGAGCGCTCAGGCCTCGGTTGCTTTCCAGGCCGCGCAAATTCCAATGATGGGCGTGGAGCTTGAAGGGACTGCGGATTCGCTCATCGAAGTCGGTCGGCCAGAGGACGCCGTCTATTTTCTTGAACTCACGGAATGTCACATCCACCTCAGCTCCCCGGGTGCTCTCCAGCCCGTTGAGTGTCAGGCGCACTCGTCGTAGCAGTTTGCTGTCGCGGTCGATGTGGAGTATGACGCGATCCTCTTCTGCCATGCCAATGCCGGGACGTAGAATGGCGAGCACTTCATCGCACATGGCTTCATCCACGAGGGACTCACCATTCATGGCGAAGACCGTTCCTTTTTGCTGGAAGTAGAACGGGCCAAGCAAAAATAGCGCGTAGGCATCCGCCACGAGTGCCGCAGCCTGCTTGGCTCCGGCGTCATCTGAGGTAGTGCCATTGTAGACAATGGCGATTTGACCGGGCTCACGCAGCACCTTCTTCACGCCTCCAGGTCCCGTGTGGGATTGCGCGATGATTCTGGGTGAAAGGATGATCCTCTCTTCTGATGCTCCACGGAACTTTGAGTCCACCAGCACAGGCTGAAAGCGTGGCCCAATGGCTGCCCACTTGCCTTCATAGCGAACGCTGAGATCCCTGATTCGCTCAAAAGCGGCGCTTCCATGAGCTTTTTGTGAGGCCGTGACGAGCGTCAGTGCTTCAGGTTCGGAGGTGGTGATGGCTCGGGTGCAGATCTGCGTCGAAGCGCAGGAGCTGAGAAGACCCATCAGGAAGATGAGGATCAGAGGTGTGTGTTTCATGAGGCAAAGGTGGGCAGGCAGGAAACGCCCACAGCATTTACGGACGGCGTCCGTCGTGTGGACGAAGTTCCGCACAACTTGTCAAAACGGCGGTCAGAGAGGATGCGGTTTACCCAGCGATGAAAGCAGATGCTAAAAGAGCGTGGACACTCGCTTTGAGCTCATGACCGGGATAGGTGGGCCAGCAGCATCTCGGCTGCGGCCATTCCTGAGAGCGCCGCGCCCTCGACTCGGGGCCCTGCAAAGGCGTCTCCAGCCAGGATGAGGGGTGGAGATGCCTGCAAAAGAGCGCAGGGCTCAGCATCGACTTGAAGGGGCTTGCTGTAGCGCCAGCCGTGGACCTGATAGCTCTGCACCTCGGCACCCAGCCATGATTGTGAGGCATCCAGGAGCATTCGACCGCTTTCCATGCGATCTTCATCCCAGTGCGCAAGGCTGAACTCATGATTGGCATGAATCGTGACCGCAGGTTCCGCGGAGATGCCTTTGAGCTGATTGTCCGCTATCCATGAGACGGGGCCGCTGGTCGGCACAAGTCCACCTGGAGGCGGAATCGAAGACTGTCCTTTCAGCACGGCCATGACGGCCAGGCAGCGTTCGTATTGAATGCCTTCAAGCCGTATCCGCATCGCAGGATCAAGTGCGATTTCACCCGCTGCCAGCAGCGCAAGAGATTGTGGCACCGGAGGTGTGAGCAGTACTGCCGCCGCTGAGTAAAACTCTCCAGTGCTGGTCTCGACCGTGTAGCGATCACCGGCACGTCTGAGTGCCACGACTTGCTTCTCCATCCGTATTTCCATGCCCTGCGCCAGATACTTGGCGACGGCCGTCATGGCTGGCTGACCACGCCAGCGCGTGTGCCCGTCAGCCGCATTGGAGAAGCCCTGGCACCATTCCGTCATCATGCCTGCCT
>CAXNGR010000474.1:0-4305 GCA_964201265.1 Verrucomicrobiaceae bacterium | reverse complement strand
GCCTTGGTGGACGCCTTGGAAACGCAGCTCGCCGCCTCCCGCACCACCGCCGCCAACCTCCTCTCCGCCCTCGTCGCCGAACTCACCGCAGACTGAACGCCATCCGCCTCACTCAACTGCAAAGCATCCAGAGCTATACCTAAAGCCGTCATGTTTTGTGATTATTGGCAGGAGAATGAAGGCAGAAGAATGGCTTTATTCTCCTGCCTTCATTCTTCTGCCAGTAGGATTTTGAAATTCACAAATCCTGGTGACGGAAGGTATAACTTTTTGCAATCCATGCCAGACAAAGCCAACAAGCCCACCCAGAAGCCCACCGGCTGGAGCGCCGCCCGCCAGCACCTCGCCACTTGGGACCAGCCCGCGCTGCTCGCCCTTGTGAAAGACCTTTACGAGGCGGCCGCTGGGAACCGTGATTTCATCCATGCCCGCTGCCAGGCGGAGGACGGCGGCGGCGAGGTGCTGGAGAAGTATCGGCAGAAAGTGATCGGTCAGTTCTTTTCCAAAAAAGCTCATGGCATGGGTGACCTGAAACTCGGCGAGGCACGCAAGGCCATCCGCGACTACAAAAAAGCCACGGGGAGCATCCCTGGCACGGCGGAACTCCTGATGACCTATGTGGAGAGCGGTGCGCGCTTCACCCACGAGTATGGCGACATCGACGAGCGGTTTTACAGCAGCGTGGAATCGGCACTGGACGAGCTGGCGGCACTGTTGCGCGGCGAGGCGCGCGACCTGTATCCGCAGTTTCGCGAGCGGCTGGCGAAGGTGGAGCAGATGACCGACGGCATCGGCTGGGGATTCCACGATTTCATCGCCGATGTGGTCGGACGACTGAAGGAAGAACTCGGCAAACCATGACCCACGCCGAACAACGCCGGATCGTGGCCAAAGTAGAGCAACGGATGGCCTGGGTGGACGCGTTGGAAACGCAGCTCGCCGCCTCCCGCGCCACCGCCGCGAACCTCTTCTCTGCCCTCGTGGCCGAACTCACCACTGCCTGATCGACCATGCCGCAATTTGAATGTTACTTCGGCATCGACTACTCCGGCGCGGAGACGGCCACGAGCAGCCTGAAGGGATTGCGTCTTTACTCGGCAACGCCCACGCAGCCGCCCACCGAGGTGCTGCCGCCGCCCGGCCCGCGCAAGTATTGGACGCGGCGGGGACTCGCCGAATGGCTCGCTGCTGAACTTCGCGACGGCCCGGCCACGCTCGTCGGCATCGACCACGGGTTTTCCTTTCCGCTGCGTTACTTCGAGGTCCATCACCTCCAGCCGGACTGGCCTCAATTCCTCGATGACTTCCAGCACCACTGGCCGACCGATGAGGACCATCTGTATGTCGATTTCATCCGAGACGGAATCTACGGGAATGGTGCCGCGCGCTCAGGAGATGCGCGCTGGCGGCGGATGACCGAGGAACGAGCCAGGGCGAAGTCGGTCTTCCACTTCGATGTGCAAGGCAGCGTGGCGAAGTCCACTCACAGCGGCCTGCCGTGGCTGCGTTATCTGCGCCAGCAGCTCGGCGAGCGCGTGCATTTTTGGCCCTTCGACGGCTGGACACCGCCTCCGGGCAGATCCGTCATCGCCGAGGTCTATCCGGCGCTCTGGAGTCGGACGTTTCCCACCGAAGACCGCAACCCGCACCAACACGACGCCTACAGCGTCGCCCGTTGGATGCAGCAGAGCGACGCCGCCGACACGCTGCCCATGCATTTTCACCCAGGGCTGCGCCCTGCTGAACTCACCCTCGCCCGACTGGAGGGCTGGATTTTAGGCCTCGCCTGAACGGGTTTGGAAGCCGACTCACGACTCAAGCCTGATTTCACTCCCACACGCCGAGCTTCACGAGCTGCTTCGTGGCGGCTCCGGCCCAGTCGCGGTTCGCAGCGGGGCTGGCGGGGCTGGGGTGGAGGACGCGGCCGGTTTTGAAGGTGCCGTTCATGGCCTCGTGAGCGCGGATGGCGCAGGCTTCGGCATAGGCACCGACGCCGATGACCCACTCGGGCTGCAAGGCGGTGATGACAGCGCGGAGGTGGGTGTCGCAATGCTGGTTGAGCACGGCGGCCTCGGCGGCGGGGAGCTTGTCGGGCGTGAAGTTGCGACCGCCGGACTCGATGAAGACGAGCGGGCAGTAGTTGGCGACGAAGTGATCTTTAAAAAAGGCCTCCGCCTGGCCGAATCGCTGCGCGAAGTGGCCCCAGAGCCGCCGACCGCTGACTTCGGACTGCGGGCAGTCGAAACCGAGCACGGGCCGCTTCGGATGCTCGCGCTCCGGTTTACCCACGGGTTCGCGGATGCCCATCCAGTCGCGCACGGCGGCGATCTCGCCGAAGGGGACGCCGGTCTGTGTCATGCCGAAGGGGCCGGGATTCATGCCGATGAAGACGACGCGCTTCGTTTTGCCCCCGAAACTTCGCAGATACGCCTCGTGCGGTGCCCAGGCGTAGTCGAGCGGCTGGTAAACGTAGTCCACCGGCTCGGCAAAGCGCAGCGGGCGGAGGGATTCACGCAGGGTCAGGGCGGCGGAGACAAGAGCGGCGGCGGGCATGGGAAGGCGGATGATTATCGCCTCCAGCAGTGAAAGCAAACCCGGTGGGAAGGGCTGGGGAGCACTGGCGAGGCAGGTTTGTGGCGGAAAAACCGCTTGCCGCACCAGGGGATGCCGCTAACATCGCGGCCCTTTTGCCGGTCCACGTTGGTCCGGCCAAGGGATTGAACACCCAGCCCGTTCGACCGGATCAGCCTCCCCAGGCTGAGCGCTTTTCAAACAGCGTGCGGAAGACAGGCACCCCTCAACACACACATGTCCACACCGATCCTTGCCGAGCTCGTCGAAGCCGGCGTCCACTTTGGTCACCAGACCAAGCGTTGGAACCCCAAGATGAAGAAGTTCATCATGGGCACCAAGAACCAGATCCACATCCTCAACATCGAGGAAACCGTGGGCCAGATTGACCGCGCGGCCGATTTCCTGGCCGACCTCGCCCGCAAAGGCAAAAAAATCCTCTTCGTCGGCTGCAAGCGCCAGGCGCAGGAAGCCATCAAGCAAGCCGCCGAGGCCTGCGGCCAGTTCTACGTCAACCATCGCTGGCTGGGCGGCACGCTCACCAACATGGAGACGATCAAGAAGAGCATCGCCCGTCTGAACTACCTCGAGGAGATCGAGAGCAAGCCTGAGTTCAAGCTCATGTCCAAGAAGGAGCTCGCCAGCCTCAACCGCGAGCGCATCAAGCTGGAGCGCAACCTGCGCGGCATCCGCCACATGGGCCGCATCCCTGACGCCGCCGTCATCGTCGATTCCGCCCGCGAGCACATCGCCGTGCATGAGTCCCGCCGCCTGGGCATTCCAATCGTCGCCCTCGTCGATACGAACGCCGACCCGAACATCATCGACTACCCGATTGCCGCCAACGACGACGCCATCCGCTCCATCCGCATCATCCTGCAGAAGCTGATCGACCCCGTCATCGTCGCCACCGCCGAGGCCAAGAAAGACTAATCATCCAACCCCCAAACTGACCCATGGCTGAAATCTCCGCGAAACTCGTCATGACCCTGCGTGAAAAGACCAACGCAGGCATGATGGAATGCAAAAAAGCCCTCACCGAAGCCGCTGGCGACCTTGAGAAGGCTGAAACCATCCTCCGCAAAAGCGGCACCATCAAGGCTGAGAAGAAGGCCGACCGCCAGACGAAGGAAGGCATCATCGCCTCCTACATCCACATGGCCGGCCGCATCGGCGTGCTCATCGAAGTGAACTGCGAGACCGACTTCGTCGCCCGCAACGAAAACTTCCAGGCACTCGTGAAGGACATCTCCCTCCACATCGCCGCCTCGAACCCACGCTTCCTCCAGCGCGAGGACATCCCTGCCGATCTCATCGCCAAGGAACGTGAAATCGGCGCTGAGCTGGTCAAAGGCAAGCCTGCCAACATCGTGGACAAGATCGTGGACGGCAAAATGGAGAAATTCTACGCCGACAACTGCCTGCTGGAGCAAGCCTTCATCAAGGACCCCGACCTCACCATCGCGAACTTGCTCAAGGGCAAGATCACCGAGCTGGGCGAGAACCTCGTCGTGCGCCGCTTCGTGCGCTACGCCGTGGGTGAAGACCTGTCGTAACACGAGTTTTCCAACTCGTTCTAAATCTGGGGGGCGGACGCGAGTCCGCCCCTTTTTTGTTTTCTGCCCAAGTTTTCAAATCAAGGCTATGAACCTGATATTTAGCTTTGCTAAAATACCTGCATTATGCCAAGTTTCCGTAATTGGCATATCGACTATGCGTGGCGACCCACAACTG
>CAXNGR010000473.1:0-4309 GCA_964201265.1 Verrucomicrobiaceae bacterium | reverse complement strand
CGGTCTCTGCGGTCTCTACTTCAAAGGCCACACACCCGCGCCGAAGCGTGAAGGCTGGAAACGCGACAACGGCCCGCGATTCGATGCTGCACGTGTGTGGCTGGATGCTTACTTCGCCGGTGAAAAGCCACGCAAACTGCCTGCGCATGTCATCGCCGCAGGCACGCCGTTTCAACGAAGCGTGTGGGAGGCGCTGCGAGCCATTCCGCGTGGCAAAACGACAACGTATGCCGAACTCGCAGCCGCCATCGGCTCACCGAAGGCCGTGCGTGCCGTCGGAGCCGCGGTGGGCCGCAATCCGCTCTCCATTCTCATTCCCTGCCACCGCGTCATCGGCCGCGATGGATCGCTCACCGGCTATGCGGGCGGCCTCATGCGGAAGAAGCAGCTTTTGGCTCTCGAAGGGCTGAACATCGACTGATCGCCCCATGGCCAAATCGACCACCTTTGCCCGCATCCGTGCTGAAGTGCTGCGTTTGGTCGAATTGATCCCAGCGGGCAAGTTCACCACTTACGGCAGCATCGCCGTGCACATGAATGTAGTCGCACGACACGTCGCCACGGTGCTTAGTCGGCTCACGGACGAGGAATCGAAGGCTTTGCCCTGGCATCGCGTCGTCAGCGCCGATGCACGCATCAGCCCAAACATGGACTCCAAGCTCGCCGCGAAGCAAAAACGCCTCCTAAAGGCCGAAGGCCTGAAAATCGATCGCGAAGGCTTCATCCAGAATGCCGATGCGCACTTCCACGTCGTCGGCGTGCGTCGAAACATCCGCTGGAGTGAGGTGCGGGACTGAGTCGCGGCATTTTGAGGCAACGAATCGCCCGAATTCCTCCTTGAGCGTCGGCTCTTGCACTTTTTTCTCTGCTCACGGTTTTGGTCTTGTGTTCCGAAGAGGTGTTTTGGTATGAGCGTGGCCATGAACCGCTCGTCGCCTTTCCTGCCATTGGTTTTGTTCGTTCTCAGTGCTGCACGACTTCTAGCGCAGAATGATGCTGCGGCCGCCTTGCCGGAGATGGAGCCGATCGTGATGAAGCCGGGCGCGCTGCTGGAAAAAGACATCCAAAAAGAAGAGTTCGCCTGGGCGCGGCGCATGCTGCTGACGCCCGCAGTCGAGCGCTGGAAAGGCAAGGCGTGGGCGGAGGAGGCTGCGAAACTCGTCGAGGATTCATTCACGCAAATGGAGGCCGAGTTCGCTGATCCAGACTCGCTAGGGCCACTCGCCGGGCGTTTTCGCGATCTGATGAAGCAATCGCCGGATGATCCATTGCTCCTCACGCTGGCCAGCCGGGCTGAAGAGATGGACCGATACGACTGGCGCACGAGCCGCCCCCTTGCCGAAAAAGCCCTAGCAGCCCGAGGCATGTCCGGCGCGTTGGAGGCCATGGCGGCGCAGACACGCTGGCAGATCGCGAAGCGCGAGGGTCTTGAGACCGCTTCGCTGCAAGACCGCTGGCTCGCCGCGCTTGGCCGCTCGCTCACCGATGGCAGCTATGACGATTCCACTCACACCGTGCTCGTGCGTCATCATGTGCGGGCCATTCAGACAGATGCCTTTGAAAATCCGCAGTCTCTCGAACGATACAGCCGACAGGTGGAGGCCTCCAAGCTGCCAGAGTGGGCCAAACTCACCCTGCGCGGATGCGTGGAGGTTGACATCGCCTGGCTCATGCGCAGCAGCAAGTGGGCGCATCTCGTTACCGACCAGCAGTGGCAGGGCTTCGCCGAGCACCTCAAAATCTCTCGGGACTTGCTCACCAAGGCAAACCGCCTGCGTCCCGACCGTCCAGAGGCGGCCTCGCGCATGATCGCCGTGGCGATGGGCGAAAACGTGGACCTCAGCGAGTTACGGGCCTGGTTTGACCGCGCCGTGAGCGCCCAGTTTGACTACTACCCTGCCTACTCGGCGCTCATGTGGGCGTGCCGCCCACGCTGGCTTGGCAGCCATCAGCACATGCTCGCCCTGGGCAAAGCCTGCGCCGCCACAGCTCGATTCGACACCAAAGTCCCCTACATGCTCCTGCAGGCAGCGCTCGACATCACCGAGGAGGTTTACGTCGCCCATGAGGTCTTCCGGCATCCGGCGCTGAAAACCGAGATGTCCGCCATGGCCCGCGGCTACTTAGAAGCCGCCGCCACCATGCCTCCGATCACCCGCCACCTACAGCAGTCAAACGCTGCCATGGCAGCGTGGCTCGCAGACGACGATGCGTTGGCTAAGAAGGCTCTGGAAGCTGCAGGTCCGCGACTCCACCCCGCGACACGCCGTTCGCTGACGATCGGCATGCTGCATGAGTCCATGCTCCGCGCAGAGGTCGCCGCAGATACGGGTGACTATGGCACTGCGGTTCGTGCCGCCGCGAATCCTGCGCCCGACGCGAAACCAGAGGCAGTCCACGATGCCTTTCTCAAAATCAGCGACGAGGGCCTTTCACCTGAAGCCCTCGCCTATGTGCAGGAGTATCGCCACCTCACTGGCCTGCAAAAAGCACTTCAGGCTGGTGGCTGGGTGGACATCCCATTTCACCAGCACCTGCTTTCCTACTACCAGTCTGGGGAGGGCGAATGGAGCGTCGAGAATGGCATGCTCGTCAGCCACGGCACGGATTTCCCGCGTTCACGCCTGCTTCTGCGCATACCGATGGAGTCGGACATCGAGATCAAAGGCGAAATCGCCTTTGAAATCCCCGCAGGCACCGAACGCAGCCAGTTTGGTCATGCATTCGGCCCGATGATCCACTGGCTGCCCGATTGCGATACCACCAGCGGTGTGCGCGCGATGCTTATCCCCATCAAAGGAGAATCCGCCGCCACCAAAGCGTGGTGCACCAGCATGAACAAGACGACGCCGGTCGTGGACTTCCGACTCTCGGAGTGGAACGCCTTCAGCGTACGCAGCGCTGGCGGAAAGCTCACCTACGACGTCAATGGCCGCACCATGACCACCCGATATGACATGGCTAGGCTCGGTCTCGAGGTGGAGTCTGGTTTTCTCGGCTTTACCAGCTACCGCATGCCTGTCGGCAGCAAAGTTCGTGTGAAAAATGTCGCCATACGAAAAATCACGACCGCCGACCTAGCTCCGAAAGCAACCTCTTCTAATGCCGGGAAAGTGCCGGTGAGCCAAGGCATGTTGCCTGACTGGACTTGGAAAGCAGTCCTGATCGGCATGTTGGCTCTCGCCGCGATTTACATTCCACGCTTCATGCCCAATCGAGAAGAATGATCTGCTGCTGCAGCCGGAAAAATTAGCACGCTTTCGTCGGTGAACGGGAAGAAATGAAAACCTCAGCTTTACGTTATCCTTCCCATGACCCGCAGCGCCGTCATTCTCATCTTCATGCTCGTTTCTTCTTCCCAAGCGGAAGATGCGGAATCACTCTTCGTCCGCCGCGTGTGGCCGTTGTTTCAGGAGAAATGCCTCGCCTGCCATGGCAATGACGACAAGAAGATCAAAGCTGGCTACGACATGCGCACGCTCGAAAGCGCCACCAAGGGCGGCGAGAGCGAAACGAAAGCTTTGGTGCCCGGCAAGCCCGACGAAAGCCCGCTCTACCTCGCCTCCACTCGCCAGCACGACGACTGGGAGCCCATGCCGCCGAAGGAAGCTGATCAGCTCAAGCCTGAGCAGCTCGCCTGGATCAAAGAATGGATCACCAGCGGTGCCCCGTGGCCTGATGAAGCCAAACGAAATGCCATCGCCAAAGCCAGCGCTGACAAGTGGAGTGCTGAAGATGGCATCACCGTGAAGGTCGTCGGCGCTTTGTCACCCGAGTGGGCGAATCGACGCTACAAGCCGGAGTCGCTTTGGGGATACCAGCCCGTGAAAAAGCCCGTGCTCAGAGCTCAGCCCTCCGTTCATCCCATTGATCAGCTGCTCGCCGTCAAAGATCCTGCGCCTGGCGCCGATGCCCGCACCTTCATCCGCCGCGCCACCTTTGATCTGCTCGGCCTGCCGCCCACGCCGGAAGATGTGGAAGCCTTCGAATCCGACCTGTCAGACTCGTCCGACAAGTCCGAAGCCTATCTCCGCCTGATCAACCGCCTTCTCTCCAGCCCCCACTACGGCGAACGCATGGCCCGCCACTGGCTCGATGTCGTGCGCTACGCTGACAGCAGCGGCTTCGCCAACGACTACGAACGCGGCAATGCCTGGCGCTACCGCGACTACGTCGTCCGCAGCTTCAACACCGACAAACCCTATGACCAATTCATCCTCGAACAAATCGCCGGCGACGAACTGCAGGAAAGTGATGCGGGCACTCCTGCCCGCACTGTGTCGCCTTCTGCGGGCCAGAGTGCCCGCAT
>CAXNGR010000472.1:0-4317 GCA_964201265.1 Verrucomicrobiaceae bacterium | reverse complement strand
AGCGTGTTTATGTGATGGAGGGCAATGAAGTGCTGCTCGCCACTCCTTGTTCCGTGGGCACCGCCAGCACTCCAACGCCACACGGCACGTTCAGCATTTACAGCAAGACGGCCAACCGCCGCCGCGTGAGCAGCCCGGGTGCTGGTTATCCGATGACCTTCTGGATGGAGTTCAAGTCTGCCTACGGCATGCACTGGGGCTGGGTGAAGCCTTATCCCTGCACCCATGGCTGCGTGCGTCTCCCGATCAAGTCGGCTCAGAAAATCTTCAGCATGGTCCGCACTGGCACGCCTCTCATCATTGCCAGCTCGCATCCCGAGGATGCCACTATTGGTAAAACTCTCCCGGTCCTCGACGACAGCACTCTCGCCGACCCGCCAGATTCCTACATGCTGAGCAATAAGGTCTTTGAAGACGCCGCCAAAGGCAAAATGTACTATTGATCGGCTGTCTCGTTGACCCGTCCCAGGAATTTTTTTGTCGATGTCCGCTCCAGCCCCCGCTCCTGCCTCCCGTCGTGTGAATGTGCGCACCCCGGAGGTCATGGAGCGTGTGCAGGCGGAGGTGGAGACCCACTACCGCAGCATCATCGTCGAAAAAATTCGTGCCCAGGGCAGTGTGCTGACCGTGGGCAACACCACGGTGCGCCTCGCCCGTGACTTTGGCTTTTGCTATGGCGTGGAGCGCGCCATCGACCTCGCTTACGCCGCACGGAAGGTCTTTGCTGACCGCAAAGTTTTTCTGCTGGGTGAAATCATTCACAATCAGGAAGTGAATCGACAGCTGACTGAGATGGGGGTCGTCAGCATCCCCATTTCGGAGCACGAATCCGCGATTTCTACGCTCAGCAGCGAGGATGTCGTCATCGTTCCAGCTTTTGGCGCGGAAACGCGGCTGATGAAGCTCATTTCCGAACGCGGCTGCCTCGTCGTGGACACGACCTGCGGCGATGTGATGAGCGTTTGGAAGCGGGTCCGCCAGTATGCCAAGAACGGCTTCACTTCCATCATCCACGGTAAGGCATCTCACGAGGAAACTCGTGCCACCTCCTCCCGTGCGATGGGGGACGACGGTATGGGAAACTATCTTGTAGTGCTCACGTTGGCGGATGTGGACTACGTTTGCGATTACATCCGCCACGGAGGAGACAAAGAGTCGTTTTTGAAACGTTTCCCGCCAGGGGCGCACTCGGCAGGCTTTGATCCCGATCTACACCTCACGCGTGTCGGTGTGGCGAATCAGACCACAATGCTCAAATCGGAGACGGAGGAAGTACAGCGCCGTTTGAAGCAAGCGGTGCTCGACCGTCATGGCCCTGTGGCAGGTGAGCAGAATTTCCAGGTCTTTGACACGATTTGTGGTGCCACCCAGGAACGCCAGGATTCACTCTTCGGCCTTTTGCAGCAGCCTTTGGATGTGCTGCTCGTCGTCGGCGGCTACAACAGCTCCAACACGACGCATCTGGTCGAAATCGGCGAACAGCAGCTACCCACGTTTTTCATCCGCACCGCAGATTGTCTCAAATCTCTGGAGCAAATCGTGCATTACGACCTCCATTTGAAAGCGGAGAAGGAGAGCTACTCCACCAAGCTCGCCAGTGATGAGCCGGTGATCGTAGGCATCACGGCTGGTGCCTCCTGCCCGAGCAATCTCATCGAGGACACCGTGCTGCGTGTCTTTCAATTGCGCGGTGTCGATGAGGCCGCTGTTCGTGCCGTCTTGAACTGAGTCATGCACACGCCGACCATTGAAACACGCGAAGAAGTGATGTTTTTCGACACCGACTGCGGGGGCGTCGTCCACAACATCGCTTACCTGCGCATGATTGAGACTGCGCGCACCCGCCTTGCGGCTTTGATGGGCATGAAGCTGCGTGAGATGGCGCAGACTCATCTTTATCCCGTCGTGGTGCGCACCGAGATCGACTACAAGAAGCCTGCGAAGCTCGGAGATGAGCTGATCATCCACGGACGCCTCGAAAGCGTTGAGAGAGTGCGGTTCTGGTGCGCCTTTGAGATGCGTCGTGCAGAAGACAACACCCTGCTTATCACCTGTCGCCAATCATTGGCTCTCGTGCAGATGCCGGAGGGCAGGCCAGCACGCCTTCCAGACGACTGGAAGGTCAAATACGCGCATTTGATCAAACCGAGGCAAGAGGCGATTTAACTGCGGCCACGGACGCCCGCTGGTTTCTTGGGCTTCTTTTCCGCCTTGGGCTTCGCTTCACGAGGTGGGAATTCCCAGCTCATGATGCGTTTTTCGCCGGGCGTGCAGACCAGGAAGGTGCTGAACGGACGGCCGCGTTTGGAGATCATGCCGGTGATGAGCGAGGTTTTGCCCTCGGCGAAGAACTCACGCGCGTTTTCGGGTGTGATGTCTTTCTGACAGAGCTTCTTCGGCATCCGGGCGTTGCACTTCGTGGACTCGGTGGCGGCGATCTTGCACTGGTAGCCGTCGGGCGTGTCGTAAATCTTCTGCCCGGCACGGCCTTTCTTCGCGCAGACAGGGCAGTCAGCGATCACCGGGCACTCGTCCCAGGTGATGGCGTCAGGATCGTTGCCCTCGAAGACAAAGGCGATTTTCATGTCGTCCTTGATCTGGAGCGCGGCGGTGAAGTCCTTGCCCTTCTTGCTGCGGAAACCTTCGAGCGGGCCGATGAAGCGTTTTTCGATGAGCGTGCGCAGTTCATCCTCAGACATCGTGCGACCGGCCACAGCCTTGTACACGCGGACCTTGCACTTCGGATTTTTGCAACCGTAGAACTCCTCGGTCTGCTTGTAGCCCTCTTTGCTGCCACAAACGCCACAGGTGGCCTTGAACTCGGGATAAACCTTGTCCTTGGCCTCCTTGGAGTACGCCTTGGTCTTTTCCACGACTTGGCTGGTGACCTTGCGGATCTCGTGCATGAAGCTCTCACGGTCGAGCTCACGGTGCTCCATCTGACGGAGCTTGTGCTCCCACTGGCCGGTCATTTCAGGCGAGCTGAGCGCCTCAATGCCGATGGCGCTGATTTGATCAATGAGCGCGAGTCCTTTCGCGGTCACATGCATGTCTCGCTGCACACGCTCGATGTAGCGGTCCATGATGAGACCTTCAATGATCGCCGCACGCGTGGCGGGAGTGCCGAGACCGCGTTCGCTCATCGCTTCGGCGAGTTCTTCGTCTTCGACGAATTTACCAGCGGTCTCCATTGTGCCGAGCAGCGTGGCTTCCGTGTAGCGTGGTGGCGGCTTGGTCTGGTGCTCGTTGACCTCGACCTCGAGTGTCTTTGCGGTGTCGCCGGTATTTGCAGCGACAAGCAGTTTGGCGGCGTCCTCACCGCTCTCGGCGGTTTCTTCAGCGGCCTTTTTGCCATAGACGCTGAGCCAGCCGGCTTCCTTGAGCACTTTGCCGTCGCTCTTGAACGCATCCTGGCCCACGCGGGTGATGCGGGTGGTCACTTCAAACTCGGCGGCGGGGAAGAACACGGCCACGAAGCGGCGGGCGACCATGTCGAACAGCTTCTGCTCGGCCTCGGGCAACTCTTTCGGCGGAATCTGGCCGGTGGGGATGATGGCGAAGTGGTCGCTGACCTTGCTGCTGTCAAAGATGCGCTTGTTGAGCTTCACCCACTTGTTGTCCAGCGCGGTGGCGGCATGCGTGCCTAGTTCATGCGGCAGTGCGTCCTGCTTGCGGCTGTCGTGGCTGGCGAAGGTTTTGAGCGTGTCGGTGACGGGGCCGAGATAATCTTCCGGCAGATGCCGAGAGTCCGTTCGCGGATAAGTGAGCACCTTGAACTTCTCATAAAGCGCCTGCGCGATTTGCAGGGTGCGGCGGGCGGAGAAACCGAAGCGGTTGCTGGCCTCGCGTTGCAGGCTGGTCAAATCGTAGAGCAGGGGCGCGGCCTGACGCGCGGGCTTGGTGGTCTGCTCAATGACACCCGGCTTGCCGTTGCAACGATCCGCGATGGCCTGGGCCGATCCTTCATCCCACAGACGCTCGGCCTTCTTGTGCTCGTCGTTCTCGTCTTTTTTATGGCCTTCGTTGATCCAACGGCCCTGATAGCGCCCCGCAGGCACTTCAAACAGCGCGATGGCCTCAAAGTAGGTGCGCGGCACAAAGGCGGCGATCTCACGCTCGCGCCGAGCTAGGATCGCGAGCGTCGGGGTCTGCACGCGGCCTCCGGGCGTGAGGCGGAAGCCACCGTGACGGGAATTGAGCGCGGTGAGGGCGCGCGTGCCGTTGATGCCGACCAGCCAGTCGCTTTCGCTGCGGCATTTCGCCGCATCGGCCAGCGGCATCATTTCCTCGTCCGTGCGCAGATGCTTGTAGGCATCA
>CAXNGR010000471.1:0-4319 GCA_964201265.1 Verrucomicrobiaceae bacterium | reverse complement strand
TACAGCCTCATCGTCACCGCCATCACACAAGATGAGGCCTTCATCAACGACCTGCTCGAGTGCGGCGACATCGACCGCCTCAACATCGGGCCGATCAGCACCATGAAGATCAGTTGGGACCAGCCGCACGAAGGGAACATGTTCGAGTTCCTCTACAAGCGCCGCTCCATTGATTGCGCGTGAACCGTTTTCGCCTAGCCTCCGCCCATGCCGCCACCACCCGCCACCCTTGAGTCGCCTGCGCAGGAGCTTCCCGTTCTGGAGTTTCCAGCGGACGAGGTAAAAGTCATTCGCTGGCCTGATCCCGCCCCCTGGGGCGGCCTGCGCAAAGCCATGACCAAGGAGGATTTCGAGACGCGTGACTGGAACGAAGGCAATCTCGCCTGCACCTGGAAGTTTGAGTTTAACAACGGCTACGCAGAGGCGGGGGAAGAGCGCATGAGACTAAATGAGATTCGATTCATGAAACATCTGCCGGGGGCGTTCTCCGCATCTCCATACGGCAAAAGTGGGGATAGCATGTTTCCCGAGGTCGAAATCTGGCTTTCTGAGCACCAAATGCGTAAACCTGACTTTTGCGTACTCACCGCCGCACAAATGGTCGAGGCGGATAAAGGAGGCTGTCCGATTCCGAAGTTCATGATCGAGGTCATTTCTCCTAGTGATCAAAGCAACTACCATGACCAGAAGCTCATTGACTACTTCAAAGCTGGCGTAGCGGTCGTCTGGCATGTGAATCCTCGCTTAGAGATGGTCGTCATCTACATTTCGCCCAACGACGGCGAAATCATGCACGGCGATGACATATGCACTGCCGCTCCAGCCTTCCCCGAGTTTCAAATCAAGGCATGCGATGTTTTCGCGGCTCTCAAGCTCTGATGTCCGCCCTCATCCCCTTCGATCACCAGCCGCGCACGCGGCTCATCTATGGCAACGGCACGCTTTCCCGCGTGGGCGAGCTGGCGCGTGAGTATGGCGGCACGCGCGTGCTGGTGGTGAGTGATCCAGGCATCGTGAAAGCGGGCTATTCCGAGCGTGCGGCCGGTTTTATGCGGGAAGTCGGCCTTGCGGTCGAGATCTTTGGCAACGTGCGGGAAAACCCGAGCACCGAGGATGTCGATGCCTGCGTGGCAACGGCGCGAGAGTTTGGCGCGGACTTTATCATCGGCCTCGGCGGCGGCAGCAGCATGGACACGGCGAAGGGCTGCAACTTCATCCTTACCAATGGCGGTCGCATGCACGACTACTGGGGCACCGGCAAGGCCGCGAAGCCCATGCTGCCGCTCATCGCTATCCCGACCACCTCAGGCACCGGCAGTGAGTGCCAGAGCTATGCGCTCATCTCCGACGCCGAAACACACGTCAAAATGGCCTGTGGTGATCCCAAGGCCGCCGCAAAGGTCGCCATCCTCGACCCCGAACTGACCGTGTCACAACCCCAGCGCGTGACCGTTTGCACCGGCATCGACGCACTCTCCCACGCGCTCGAAACGGCCGTCACGAACAAGCGCAACGCGCTGTCATCGCTCTATTCCCGCGAGGGCTTCCGTCTCTGCCATTCCGGCTTCAGCCGGGTGCTGCGAGACCCAACGGACATCGAAGCTCGTGGCATGATGCTGCTAGGCGCGGCCTACGCTGGCACCGCCATCGAAAATAGCATGCTCGGGGCCGCACATTCCTGCGCCAACCCACTGACCGCGAAATTTCATGTCGTGCATGGTGAGGCCGTCGGCGTGATGCTGCCGCACATCATCCGTTTCAATTCCCAACTGTCCGAAATCGCCGCCGTGTATGAAAGTTACTTCGACGGCGACCTCGCCGACCGCGTGAGCGAACTGCTGTGGGAAGCCCAAATGCCCCGCCACATCGCCGACTACGGCGTGAAGGAGGAAAACCTCCGTGATCTGGCCGAAATGGCCGCCAAGCAGTGGACCGCGCAGTTCAATCCGCGTTTGCCGAGTGTGGAAGACTTTGTGGAGCTGTATCGCTCGGCGTTGTAACCAAGGAGAGCAGGAATCATCCCCAGGATGAGCCGGGCATTGCGATTCGTGTCTCCGGGCCTCACGCTTTCAACTCATCCAGCGTCCGTGCCACCTTGATTTGCAGACGCCCGTCCAATTCGATCTGACATACGCGGTCTGCCACTGCCTGTCACGTCACGCTCTTCTTGGGGTATTATTTTCAGCCAGATCCTTCATGATCATCCGATGCACTCGCTTGAAACTACTGATTTTATTGGCAAGCATCTGCCGTTCGTCGGCCTTAAAGATGAAAAACCAATCTTCGCCATGATATGGATGTGGCAACAGAATTAGCTCACCACAACTAACAAGTGCTTGAATGCGAAGAATGCTTTTCACCCTGAGTTCATGGCTCTGGGGATTCTCACAGTCACACGCACCCTCCATTTCCTGTTGCTCCAAGCTCTGCCCGTTTAGAAAATATGCATGTCCTCTCCCAACTGCCAGGGTCTTTTCGTCTGAATTCGTGGGTGTCTCGATAATTAAAGACCCTGATCGTTGCAACCACACACCCTCGTATGGCGGAGCGTGTTCAATCACCTTGTCATGATCCAATGCTGCAAATGAGCAGAAAAGACCGTCCGAGGATAAATTGGGCCATGACAAGGCTGATTCTGAAGACTCTTCCAAAGCTTTCTTTGATCCAGGGGAAATAGTGATCTTTTTCGTTTTTGCGATGTCCCCCACAGCTCCAGGATACAGTTGACCAAGCTCCGCGTGCCAGATTCGCCATTCGCGCACCGAAAGAGGTTCATAAATCGTAACGTCGTTCCACTTTTGATCTTCTTCCTGGCCGTATTCAGGCAGGTTCAAGATCCTGACGGCGCATGCGAGCTGATGACCTGTGGGATTCTCTGCATTCGCTTTTTCTTCGTCATAGGTATCAAACTGCACGAATGGAAGTTCCCGCATCTTTGCGAAAGCGGGATCTTCATTTCCGTTTGGAAAAGGCTCGATGGCATTGGGAATATCAAACCGTTCAAGATTGATCTTGATGACACCAACAACAAAATCGTCTGGCAAAGGACGAGTTGGCGGGCGATCCAAAATTAACCAGCCACCTTGCCGCAAAGGTCGCTCAAAGGAGCTTGGCAAGCAGGATAGATCAACAAGCCTATTCTTGAGTTTAAGCGCTTCTGGATCTTCGAAGGCCATTACGACAATATAACCGTCTCCAGACGTGGTCTTGGAATAGCTTACAACTTCGGTTCTGCGGAACTGGTTCCCGAGGAACATTTGCATCTGCGACGAATAGTCATGAGACGCAAACCAAGCGGCAATATCTAATCGGCTGGTGAGATCCAAAAAGTATGTCTCATAACCGTAGTGCTGAAGAACCGCCTGTATAACTCCGTCGAGTTCGCTAGTGGAATTGATTCCAAATAGGCTTGATGCAAAAGCGGTCCAACCCGTCTCAACTAGCGGACTTGGAGAGTACGCTGGTCTCCCCCGGCCAGAGCGGACTGAGTCATGAAGTCTTCTTTGCCCTCGAAGGAGGATCAGGTCCCCCTCGTTACGCGCTGTGATTTTCTGGAGTGCCTCTTCCAGTTCTGAATAAGAGGAAACTGTGAAGTCGGTCGGTCGCATGGGTTATGTAGCAGTCTGTAATGGATTTGAACATGCACACAATAAACGGCCCTATATTTCAGTGAAATCGGAATGAAGCACGGGGAAACAGCATTCCATTTGTCCTTTTCCCGGAAATGGATAGCTATTCCCGCATGACTGCGGCGGATCTCAACCCGGATGCCCTGGCCAAGCTGGAGGCGAAGCTCATGGCGGACCTCGACCTGGTGCGGAAGGTGCGGGCGTTGCTGGAGGAGCATCAGATGACTCCTGTCGTGCCGATAGCGGTGCCGGCGCCGATCCCGGTCGCTCCAGTGGCAACGGCGGTCGAAGTGGCCCCTAAGGTTCCGGCCCGTCCGCTTGAGGAAGTGCTGTTGGAGGGGCTGACGGCGATGGCAGGCAGGCCGTTTGCGCCGCAGGACTTCAGGGAGAAGGTCAAGGAGCTGACGAATCAGCGGCCGGGAGACAAGGAGGTGAAGACCTTTCTGACGCGAATGATCCGCAAGGGCAGCGTGGTGGTGCATGAGGAACGGAAGGGACGGCCCGGTCATCTTTATCGTTCCCTGCTTCCCGCTGCCGAATCAGCGTAAGCGTCACCGTAACACCCATAGGAACTAGGTTGGAACGGGGTGCGTGAGGAGTCAGGGATGTCCGACGTTATGGACAACCAAATTACGATTTTGAAACGGGACGCACGCGGTCGTGTGCGCAGCACGGCTGAGGCGCGGGGGG